>DATDEW010000474.1:0-3484 GCA_036522935.1 Kapaibacterium sp. (SeqCode) | reverse complement strand
ATTAAGCGGGCACAGGAACGCGGTCTTGTCGAGATCGTCGTTCATAACCTCCGCGATTATGGTCTCGGCAATTATAAGCAGATAGATGATGTGCCCTTCGGCGGCGGTGCGGGGATGGTTATCCGAGTGGAGCCTGTGTTTACGATAATGCGTAAGCTGCTTGCAGAACGTACCTACGACGAGATCATCTTCATGACTCCCGATGGCGAGGTGTTCAATCAGGACACTGCAAATCAATTATCACTTAAAGGCAACCTTCTTATCCTCTGCGGAAGATATAAAGGCATTGATGAACGGATACGTCAGGCGTTCATCACAAAAGAAATTTCTATCGGAGATTATGTTTTGACAGGCGGCGAACTCCCTGCAGTCTGCGTGATCGATGCTATTGTTCGACTTCTGCCCGGTGCAATAGGAGACAGCGAAAGCGCACTACTTGATTCATTTCAGGCAGGGATACTCGATGCGCCGCTGTATACAAAGCCGGCAGATTTCGAGGGTATGAAAGTACCGGAGATACTGCAATCAGGCGACCACCAAAAGATAGCCGCTTGGCGCCATGATGAAGCCCTCAAGAGAACACAAGAACGCCGACCGGACCTGCTCGCCGACTAATTAATGCTTCCCGTTCTTGCTAAAGGACCCGATAAGGTCTTTAACAATTGAAACACCTTTAATGAGACCACCAACGATACCAACCGTCGTATTGCGAACGGCAGAAAGCGGAGCGTCTATTGTTGCAACGACATTATCTTTGATGCGTTCAACATCTTCGATAGCGCCATGGGCTACATCAAGCGCATCATCAAGTGTCCGGTAGATATCATCCATACGGGCATGAAGGCCTTCTGTCATTGATGCAACACGTCCGGTAACATCTGCGATGTTATCGATGACCGGAATAAAATGTGTTTTCATTTCTCTGACATCGTTGGATATGCTATCGATGTCCTGCTTTGCTTCTTGCAACAGATGCTGTGATTCCTTCATCAGCGAATCTACGTGTCCTAATGTACGCATTGCACGCAGCATAAGCAGCGTAAAGGCAACGAGCGCAATACCACCAAGAATATAAAGAGCGATCTCCATAGGATGTTCCTCCGAAAATAGTAATGGTTAAATTTTAGAACGAACTTCTGCGATCACACGATCTGCTTCATTGATGAGATCTTCAGCACGTTCGGCTGCTTCTTGTATGAGTTTATCACCGCGTTCTTTCCCTTCATTGAGGAGTTCTTCAGCGTTATCGCGGACACTGCCGATAGCATCACGTAAACGAGACGCTGCATCACCGACGGTTTCAGCTATATCGGCACGCAGCTCGCTGCCCTTTTTGGGTGCGAATAGTAGTGCAAGTCCTGCGCCAACTGCGCCACCGACAACAGCACCAAGAATAAAATTTTGTATGGAATTACCGTCTTGCTTCATAAGTATTTGTAATGTGTTATTCTTCTACCTTAACAGGAAAATGAACAAAAAGTATGCCGAGAAAATTGAAAGATAGGTCTGACCGGGTAATAGGTAAATGACTAAGTGTTACGAAGTGTTCCATTTTCTTTGGCTTCATATACCCTACAGGCGTTAGCGGGAAGGGGAAATCGAGTAATAGTGGGACTTCGGTCCATACGAACCCCTTACTTCACTACTCTAAAACTAATGCTCTTGGTAATGGCACCATCCGATACACGCAAGATATACGAGCCAACAGGTAGTTTCGAGGTGCCGATAGCATTACTATACGAACCGGTCGAGTAATACTGCGAAGGAATGCTCAGTACTTCCCTGCCCAAAATGTCATAGACCGATACAGTTAATTGTTTCGGTTCGGTCAGTCTAAAGGAAAGTGTTGCATCGATACCGCGCACTGGGTTAGGACTAAAGGAGAGATTCTCAACGGCAAGCTCATGGCTCACATGTAACGGACTAAACGTCCCGATAAGCTCAACCGTAACGATCGAGTCGTTGAGTTCTGCAACAAGTATAGCATGTCGGTCAGCGTATCGCTCTGAAGGCGGCTTGGTCATGTCAGGTTTGTAGGCAATATCAAACCAATCGGCTTCATTACGAAGCATTGTAACATTCGATAGCGGTGAAAGTGAGTTATGTATCCTGAATTCCGCCGAATCCTTGCCGGATATATAAAATTGCTTGACGAAAGTTTTGGCAGGTGCACGGTTAGAAAAATTAACTGTCAAAAACTCTGAAGTAGTAGAATCGGATCTAAATCGTAATGTTTTTTTATCCCAGAGTACCTTTCCTAATGATGCAGATCCCCTGATGATCGACCAATCCTTCATTTGGTTAAGTAAGAACGGGTTAATACCACTAGCGACCCAGTTGACCACCATAGAGTCTGCAGCAGACTCAACAGTAGGCTTATAGCAGAAGCGAAAATTAAAGAAACTACCTATAGCTCTTGGCAGCCCGGGAAGTGACGATAAGAACAAAGGATTTGCAGATCCATGAGTAGTGTCCATAGCATCGAGAACTAACTGAAGATTGCCTGTACCTCGGACAGTTATATCACCGCATACGCTCTCTCCTACATACACTTCCCCAAGATCAATATCATCTGCAGATATAACGGGAGTATTAATGCCCCCGAACAATGGTATACGTTGCTGATAGCAATTAATGTCAATGATCAGAGTATCGTGATTTGCAAATACATCTTTCGCATGAAAAGCAACCCAAAACTTGTACGAAGTACTATCGGGAGCTAATACCGCCGGAAGCGGAGAATAGTATGAATATACAGAAAAGTTAGGGTTATTGCCTGTTAATCGTATATCTGTAATGGTAGCATCTTTGATCGAAGAATTGAGGTTTCGTATCAGAAACTGTTTCTCTGTATGTGAATCGAACTGCTGATATAAGAAATTGTGTCCTTTTTGTACTGTGGGAGTGTACTCAATTTGTGCTAGATCGTCAACTGTTGAATGATACACTCTCGATGAGAGGTCACCGTTATTATGTAGAGTTACAATAACAACGGTAGTCGGTAATGCCGGGTTGATTTTATAGATACGAAAACAGGTATTTCTAACCGCCGTTGTAAAATGAATTTCACCATCAATATCTACCATAGACAAAGAGTCCAAGTAAATATTATTTGACTTACTCATATCAATAGTGATCTTAAATATACCTCCGTTTGGCATATCATCGGTAATGCATACTTTCCATCCATCACATAATGTATCAAGTGAATATTTGACCGGTTCGGTAGCAGCCGACTCCCTTGAAGCGAGAGCGAGTAAGAAGAACAATATGATGTGCCGAAGTTTCATGTGTGTTTATAGCTACAAATATTCATCATTTCCCCTATGTCATACCTTTCGCAGTGTACCGTTTTCCCTTGCTTCGTATATGCGGCAGGCACGTTTATAGTCGCAATAGGTACAGGCAGATGTGCCGTCCTCGCGAACTAACGGGAATTCCCCGCGGGTCATACCGTCAATATAGTCGTTGGCGTAGCGGATGG
>DATDEW010000473.1:0-4038 GCA_036522935.1 Kapaibacterium sp. (SeqCode) | reverse complement strand
TGCCCATTTATCAAATCAATTCAAGCAGATCACAGGGTTATCGCCCAAACGGTTTAAAGAGATCATTGAAAAAAAACGACAGCAACAGGAGGCACTGCTGCTTGGAACCGAGTCAGAATAGGGTGTGTTGCTTCTCACGCTTTGTAATTGCTTTGTTTTTACTATATGTTGTGCCATTGAATTAAACTCTGAGAGAGAAGATTGCGTCGCTCATTCTACGCGCGCAATGAACAGGCAAGATCGATTAATAGGTACTGTAGTATCCATCTTTAGTTGTAGTTATTGCACCCATGAAATATGATTCCGATCACGAAATAATGCTCGTGTTGCTTGCAGACGATGATGAAGATGACCGTATCTTCTTTAAAGATGCAATTAACGAGTTAAAAATAAAAACGAAGGTCGAAACCGTCTCTGATGGCCAGCAGCTTATGGACTATCTCAAGGAGCCGGGAAACCCTCTGCCGCACGTCCTCTTTCTTGATCTGAATATGCCGCGTAAGAATGGACTGGAATGCCTCCGCGAAATTCGTAGTAATAGAGATCTTAAAGGCCTTTCTATCGCGATCTACTCTACTTCTTCAGCCGATCATGACATTCAGGAGAGCTTGATCCATGGGGCAAATGTCTACATAAAAAAACCGAATGATTTTGAAAAACTGAAAAAAGCGATCGCTGATGTAATGAACATCAATTGGCAATACCATACTACAGCCTTAAATAAAGAAAATTTTCTCATGGTTTTATAGCGTGAGAACCCGCTACATAGTTGTCACAGTTACTCTCTTGAGGAAGCCTCTCGGTCTAACTCCTCCATCCCTACAAGTGCCCAAACGCTCGTCATCTACGACGCCTCTTAAAATATGTGAATGATGTAACATATACCTAAAGTTATGTAACTGAAATTCGCACCTGATTTCGTAATTTTGCACTACAGCAAAACACATTCTCACTCTATCTGATAGAATTATGGATGACGTTACGAATAACAAAAGTTCAGAGTCAGGGATATCCGAAGCGTCCGCTTTCGATAATTATTCTGAAAGTTTTGAACTCAGATCAACAGAGGACTGGCAGCGACTCACACCGCGGTTCAAATATCAGATAAGGGCCAGAGAAGAAAAGTCAGACGATATTTTCTTCGGTGGACAAATGTGTGAGTAGTGCTCAGTTTTTTGCATCCCAGATTTTATCGCAATAAGTGGAAACAGTCTGATTGGGGAATTTGAATGTTTCCTGTTGTCCGTCTTGGATTTTATCACAGACGGACAACATGCGATATTTTCAGAAGGGAGTTGATCCTTTCTTCGTAATGTTGTAGGGGCAACATATGCAGAAACGATCCTTTCTTAAAAAAATACTGTATATCCTCAGCTCGCTCGTTATTCTTATCCTCCTTACAGGTTGGATATTCTTTGCATTTTTTTTCCAGGAAACACTTAATTCAGTAGCGATCCCCAAGATCAAAGAAGCTACGCATGAATCGACCGACGGCAAATTCACTCTTTCTCTCGATAGCATCTTTTATTCATCTGGCACTCTGCTCTGTAATAACTTCCTTCTTTCCCGTGTAGCGTATGATACCAGCGAGCACGGATTGGTTATTAAGCAGCTCACTATTGATACCGTCAAATTTGAAGGTGTAAGCTGGTGGGACCTTCTCTGGGGAAATGACCTGCATTTCTCAAGTCTTCGCATGACCGGTCCAAAGTTAGTACTTTCAAATGCCGACTCTGCTGCCTCACACCCGGAAACAGTATACATACAAAAGACAAAGAGTACTGCTGAAGCATCAGATGCGCCGGTCATATCGTTTGATAGTATAATGATCTCGACAATGACGGTGACATTACCAAAGCGAACGGAAAAATCGGTCGAACGCGTATACCGGAACATTGATGTCAAACTAACAGACTTCTTAATTGACACCAAGAATTTAAAACCGGAATTCCTTTTCTCGAAGCGTGTTAACTTTTATGTGCCAAGTGTTAGCTACTCTCTTGCCGATAGCCTCTACTCTGTAGAAGTCCGTGGTATTCGCGGGCAGCTCTCTGATTCACTCGTAACTGTAGATAGTTTTACCTACATGCCTAATTATGATGAGCAAGCGTTCGCTGATAAACATAAATATATCCAGGGAAGATTAGAGTTCAAATGTGCAGGAATAGCTCTGCGTGGTATTAATATCACGAAATTAATGGAGGGTAAAGGTCTGTACATGAAAGTATGCGAAGCGAAGTCATGGGGCGCTGACTACTACGGCGACAGACGTAAACCCCACAATCCACATCCGCCTGATGCAGTACTGCCTCATACGATCTTAAGTGGAATTACAACTCCGGTGCTCGTTGATACAATAAAACTCGGTAACGGTTTTATTCGTCATCGCGAACGTGCCCCCGGCAGCGTCAAGCCAAGTTTGATCACGTTCACAAATGCGAATGTGGTTGCACGTCCATTTTGTTCGGATACGACACATCCTCTCTTCTCTGAACCTATGCATTTTTCCGTTAATGCACTCTTTATGGGCAAGGGAAAATTAGTTGGTGAGGTAAGCTATCCTATCCACCAAAAAGCGTTTGACTTGCACATCTCTGCAACTGTAGGCGGATTTGATCTTCCCGTTCTAAACTCATACCTTGTCACGAATGAGCGCAAAGAAGTAACTGACGGCAGGCTCTTAAATAGCGAGCTGCGAATGGATGTCAAGTCCGGAGTAGGGACTACAATGGTCAGGCCGCGTTACAAAGACCTTAATATCAAGATACTTGCCGACGGCGTCAAAGAGGGCAGAGGTATTATAGAAGGCCTCAAAACATTTATAGCGAACAATTTTATTCTAGAAACGGAGAATATCGACTCCGAAGACGAAAAAGCCCTATCAGTAACAACGAAGCGAGTCGCAGGAAAAAAAGAGGAGTTCTTCGAATACATCTGGCTAGCACTGCGTAAATCTATCCTCGAGGCAATAGGATACTAAGAACATCTCTTTTACTTCTCTTTCGTGAACCGCTTCGATGTCACTCCGCCTGGACTCCGAAGAGAGATGATATAACTTCCGCTCGGAAGACTCTGAAGATTGATCGTCTCTTTCTGAAGTCCGCTTAGATACGATGCTTCGCTTTTGGTGATAAGTGTACCAAGCATATCATAGACTTCAAAACTAACATTCGCTTTCTCGTTCTGCATGAAGTCAACCGTCAGCTCATCCTTTGCTGGATTCGGACGAATGCTCGTTATCTCAAGACTTGCTTTGCCTGTTCGTAAGAATGATTGAATATGTTTATCTCCACACTCGTAACGATACGTAAATCCTGCTTGTGTAATAGCAGCGATCGTCGGCGCACAGCTTGATGTGTTTCCGTTGTTGAGCGACATGTTCGAGACATTTATATCTGTCGCGCTGTCTTTGGTCAGATAGACATGGTAGATAAGTATTGCAAGTGTGTCGTTGTTGCTTGTCAGCTCATTCGGATTTGAGATAGTGATGAGTGAGCCGTTCTTTGTTATGGTATTACTTCCCTCAGGTCTGATGTATTCGAGAAGGTCTTCATTAAGCGAGAGGTCGAAGTCAAGCTGATTCACTCCACTGCCTGCACTACCAAGTCCTTGCTCACCGACTATCGCTAATCGTACTATCTCACCGGATGTAGCAGTCCCGTCAAGCATAGCTATATGAAATGAGTAGGTCTTCGGGTAGGTGTAGCCACGTGATAGTGTTATCGGCTCTATCTGGTTATCTGCATCAGATGTAAATGTTATCGTACCTGTTGAGATATTTCCTTGTGAGGTATCTGCATTCGTGGTAACGGGTATTGTTATACTGTCACCTGGGGGTATGATGATCGGCGTAGTAACATTACTACTAAACCCTATCCCCTGAACCCCAACCCCTGAGACACGCAGCGTATCACATCCTGTATTGCGAAGCCTAACGGTAGAATCTCTCTCTTCGCAGAGTGTCGTTGTACCAAAGTCAAGTGTGTTACGGGATGATGCAAGGATACGTGTGCCGTCAGTGACGTTTACTGTCAATGG
>DATDEW010000472.1:0-3466 GCA_036522935.1 Kapaibacterium sp. (SeqCode) | reverse complement strand
CCTTTGTCCCTGCCGGGACTTGGGAGGGCACATTCAATGTGCCCCTACGGAGCCAAAATCGTGGATTTACACATAAAATATATGAATTTTATGGATTTCGGTTTTTTATTTCGTATATTTGTATGCGGAAGTTCGTGAATTAGGAAAATGCCTATTTTCTGAGAGATTCTTCCATATCCAGATTCCTCGCTCCGCTCGGAATGACATAACGGAAAGCATGCACTGAGCAAAGCGAATGTGTCCGTCCCACTCCCCAACTAACCACTGATCACTAACCACTTCCCCTTCAAATGTGTAAATTTATATCTCCCACCGAAACCCGCTCCCCGATACCCGCAACCCGACTCCAGTGGGGGGAAGTGGGACAACAACAATACAATTATATTGTTGTTTTATATGGGACTTACAGAGAAAGTGACGGCATTTTCAGCTTACTGCTTCATGATGGTAAACTCCACTCTGCGGTTTAGCTGGCGGCCTTCGTCGGTGTCGTTGGTGGCGACGGGTTTTGATTTGCCAAAGCCGGCAGTTTTGAGTCTATCGGTCTTGATGCCCTTGCCGACAAGATATGTCTTCACGGCTCTGGCTCTCGCATCGGAAAGCGACTTATTCGTATTATCATTACCGACGTTATCGGTGTGTCCGCCGATAAGAAGCTCCATTGCTGGGCTTGTTTTAAGTGCATCGACGAGGCGGTCAAGTTCGGCATTTGATTCTGACTTCAGCTCTGCCTTGCCTGTCTCGAAGAAAATGTTGTTCATGCGAACGACTGACCCGACTTCGGGAGGGACAAGCTCGAGATCGCGTTTCATCTCTGTATATTCGGTAACCTTCTTGAGGTTGAGATTTTCATTGACGGCAATATACCCTTTAGCTTCAGCGCGGAAGCCGTACATCGCACCCGCCGGGAGGATGATCTTATACTCGCCTGTTGTCGGGCTGCTATGCGCCTCGCCGACATCTTTCCCGCCGGGGAGAAGTTCATACTTGATAGTCGCTTCGAGCGGCTTCCCTGTTTTCTTATCAATAACCGTCCCGCTTACGAGGACGACGGGGTCCGGTCGAAGAGCAAGCGGCAGCTTTGCTCTAAAAATATCACCACCACCATATGACTCATCATACGAGACGAAGTATGCATATTCTCCTGATGCGGTCAATGTATAATAAGCGTCCCAGTTCGGTGTGTTGAAATCCGGTCCAAGGTTTTCCGGAGTTGACCACTTTGTCCAAGATTCATCTAATCTGCGAGAAACGTACATGTCATTTGTACCATACCCGCTGTATCCGGTCGAACTAAAATAGAGGGTTTTGTTATCAGAGGCAAGAAACGGAGTCGCCTCTTCGGCTAATGTATTAATGGTCGGACCAAGATTAACCGGCGCGCTCCAGGTAGTATCACCTCGTAAGAAGGAAACATAGAGATCACGTTCACTATGGGAATCCCATCGCTGCAAGGTTAACAATATTGTCTTGCCATCGTTTGCAAGGCAAACTTCCATAAACTTATTCAAATTATAAAAGCTATCGATCTGAATACGCTTTGGTTTTCCCCATCCGCCCGACTCACGCCTTGAGAATGAAATAGGAGCTTGATTCGTATTATACGTGCGATTATCAAATACGCCGCCGAGCAACATGGTATTACCATCGGGAGTAATGGACATTGTATAATTACCCCATCCTCCATTAAGCTGCTGTCCTATATTACGAAGTACTCCCCATTTTCCATCCGGTTGAATTTCAGAATACCAAATATTATCAGCTGCCCTTCGGTCAAATGCATAGTTTTGTGGATGATCTTTTCTGTCAAGATACAATGTTTTCCCGTCGGGAGAAATGACAGGAAGCACTTCGTCGTAACGGGAATTGATACCGGGTCCAAGATTCTCCCGCTTGCCTTCGATCTTCGCGCCTTTGGCAACATTGGGTTCGGCTTTATAGGGTGTCTTGTTTTCGGAAATACCAATAGCATCGATCTGATTCTGTCCGGGTACTCTTCCAACCTGCAAGACGATCTCAACGGCTTTAACTTTGTATGCTGTTTTAAGGAAGGTGATGTTCATCACTCGGGACTTCGCCGCTACCGGCGCACCTTCGCCTTCGAAGATGACATACTCTTTGTTGGCAACGTCAGTCAGGATGACCTTCGAGACCGAGCCGGGGTTGTAATTTTCGGCAATAGCAACTTGCTGGATCTGCATCGGCTTTGCAAAGCCGACCTTGATACGTTCTTCGCTATTGGAGTAATCTCTGTCGGCTTTTCCTGCCCATGCCATAGGACTATCGCCGGAGGCAGGACACTTATCGGGTCTGCCGAGAACTTGCTTGACGGAGTAGCGTGGTGTAGATAGCTCCGAACTGAAAGAAAGCACCTCAGTTGCCCACTGAACTTCCTGGGCAAAAAGTGTTGAGGAAAACGCAAGAACTGCTGTTATAAAACCCGCGAACCGTAGTGATAATATCATGTAATAAAAAACGATCTTTTGTCGAGACGTCTCCTCTAAACACGGAGTTGAAGTATAAAAGTGCTGATTTAGTACGTAACCAATACTGAATGCCCAGTCAAGAAAAAGTAACCGCCAAGCCCGTCGCTGCCGGTGAGGTACAGATACCGATGTCGAGCGAACTGGTTCGCAAGATGATCCATCTCGCCTCTGTACTGATCTCCATCCTCTATGCGTACTCCGACCAGAAAACGGTTCTATGGGTTCTCGTCCCGATGACTGCCATCTCTATCTTCTTTGATTACGGCAGACACTACTCGAAGGTACTTAATAAGTTTGTCAACGTCGTGTTCGGCTCTATCCTTCGCGAACATGAGAAGGATTCATCGCGGAAGCTACTCTCGGGTGCTACGTATGTTCTTATCAGCGCTATTCTATGCGTTGTTATCTTCCCGAAAGTAATTGCTATCACTGCCTTCACTATCCTCATCATATGCGATACAGCAGGAGCGTTATTCGGCAGACGTTTCGGCAAGCATCCGTTCTTTGATAAGAGCCGAGAAGGGTCAATAGCATTTATTGTGACAGGCATAATCGTAGTATTTCTTACGCCTAAAATAAGTGACACCTTCGGTGAGATCGCTATTGGCATAGTCGGCGTGATAGTTGCCGGTATCATTGAAGCGGCAAGCACACGGCTTAAGCTTGACGATAACTTTTCTATCCCCCTCTCGGCAGGGATAGCGATGTGGCTTGGCTACTATCTGCTTGCATGGCTTATCCCGGTTCCGTACGAGACGATAGTCTCGCAACTGATGAACTGACGAGCAATTGAGAGCGTCACTAAATCAACAGATCCACCTCACCATTGCGAAACTGCTTTCGCTGCTTCTTCTCTTCGTCGGCATCAGCAATACCTCATACGGTCAGTTCAGGGGAAATCTTGACCTGCAAGCGGCACACTCAACGAATGTCGAAGGTCTGGATTCTGCCTCGCCGGATAATATTTTGCAGCCACTCAT
>DATDEW010000471.1:0-2744 GCA_036522935.1 Kapaibacterium sp. (SeqCode) | reverse complement strand
GGTTACTTTGACGCTTCAACAGGTCATTCACTTTACTGACTGGGTAGTAGCACATGCTCATCTTGTGATGCTCGGTGTATTTGGATTCTGGTTAATGGGAGTTGTAACGTACCTTTGGCCAAAGGTCACAGGTAAGGAATGGTGGAGCTTGCGCCTGAATGCATGGCATTACTGGCTTACGACCATCGGTACGGTCATTATGTTCGGCGATTTAACCATTGCTGGTCTCATCCAGGGATTTAGTTGGAAATCCCTTCAGGTATGGGAGCAATCACTTATTTCAAGTTACCCCTATTGGATGATCCGCACGTTCAGCGGCTCGATGATCACACTTGGCATCATACTATGGGCTTATAATATGTATCGTACGGCACGCAACCCTATCAAATTATCTGATAGTCAGCCTGTGCTTGATAGTACCCATGAGATAGCTCCGGCATCAATGACACGCCCGGCAATTGCATCATAACCATAACAATCACAAGAAACGGCAATGATGACAAACGACGAAAAACTTCAAAAGGCTCGAATCTTACAGGACGAAGCAGCGGCGCTGCTTCGCTCCATCGAAGAAGAACGCACACAGACAGGCGACGTGGATAATTGGCCTCCGAAGAGCTTCTATTGGTGGTATCATATCACCAGCGGTGCTATCCTCGGAGGGTTCGGCTCTATTACAAGTCTCTTATTTAATATTATCGGATCGGTGATAGTCGGAAAACATCCGCTTGAGCTTATCAGAGTGTTCATGACATTCCCAATGGGAGAAGCAGCACTTAAGAGCGATGCAGACACCATTCTGATCATAGGAGTTATCCTCTATATAGTAACCGGAAGCATGCTCGGGGTTCTATTCGAGCTTATCATGGCAAAATACTTCAAAGATAGCTCATTGATGCAAAAGGCACTTGTCGCTATTGGTATCAGTGTGGCAATATGGGTTGTTAATTTTTTTGCGATCATCTCCTGGATGCAGCCGATGCTCTTTGGCGGATCGTGGATACTGGAGATGATACCATGGTGGGTTGCCGCTCTTACTCATATTGTCTTCGGACTTACAATGCTTCTCATCGGTGAATGGGGACATTTCGAAGCAACAGACTATAAGCGTCAGGCAATGGTCCGTAACCAATCATCAAGTTGAATAATTAGGGAAAGAGATACAAATGGCTAAGTCACCTATCGAACGGTTTAGTACAATTTTTCTTGTAGCGGGTGTTATTTTCTTCGCATTCAGTTTCATTTCAAGTGGTCTTGTGCCATGGCTGATGATGAATAAGATACCGACGCAATCAATGGATGATATTGCGAAGAAAATTCCGAAGGGTTTCTATCAGTTAGCGACTGATTACCCTAAGGAATTCAAGGAGCACTACGGCACTGCGAATGCAGAAAGCTTTAAGAAGGCAGTTGGTCTTGGACGTGATATCTATATTGCAGAAGGGTGCTGGCACTGTCATTCGCAAATGGTGCGCCCTGTCTCAAATGAAGGTTTACGCTTCGGTGCAGTATCCTATGCCGCCGAATATCAGAATGTTCTTCAAATTCCGCAGATGATGGGTACGCGCCGTGTAGGTCCGGATCTTATCCGCGAAGCGGGCAAGCACACAAATGATTGGCAAATGGCGCATTTCTATAAACCGACAGATGTGGTCCCGGTATCGGTAATGCCAGAATTCACATGGTTCTTTACCAAAGATAAAAGACCCAATGAAAAAGGACTCGCCATCGTAACATATATGCAATGGCTGGGAAGTTGGATAAAGGATTCCACAGACGAGATGATCAGTAGTATTCCCGTTGCTAACAGAGCAACAACAGTAAAATAAGGAGAAAAAAAATGGATACGATTGTAAGCGGGCAACCAAGAAAGCGCGTCGAGCTGCCGCCGGAGCTTCGCTACGTGAAGAAAAAGAAGAATCTGGCGATAACGATCTTTCAATGGGCAGTTATACTAATTTCCGGAGCCGGATTCACATTTAAGTTTATAGAGTACACGATCTCTGTTTTCAATAGCCCGTCGGATATTGTCAACTTTGCCATCACACCGCTTGTGATGTATATGTCAGTTGCCGCCGGGTTCTTATGTCTATTTATATGGACCGTCATTCGTGGCGATTATAAAGATACAGAGCTGCCAAAGTTTCGCTTCTTCGAGCGTGAACTTGAGATAGATGAAGACGAGCGCGAAGAGAACGAACGCGCAGCAAAAAAGATATTATTTACATACTCTAAGAACTAATAAGGACTATGAATATGAACGAGAATCTAACGTATATCCCACATGAGGATTCTGAAACACCGGATAGATTTACCTATCAGGGAAACCGCTTCCCGTGGTGGATGCTCGTGATATGGGTCCTATTCATAGCCGGTTCTACATGGTATACGATCCAATTTCTACTTCCAAACTTGAGTGTATGGGTTGATAAACCACCCTACACCAAATATGTACCGTGATACACAATCCAAATGAATGTATCCATTGCGGGCTGCCTGTAGCTTCAGCCAAAAGAGGTCTTGACGATCTCTTTTGCTGTTATGGCTGCGAAGTAGCACATGCCATCCTTGGTGCGAAAGGCGATGAAGCCGACTCCAAGATGGTCATGTATAAGTTTGCCGCCGGGGCTATTCTTGGTATCAATGTTATGATGTTCTCTATGCCGCTTTATGTAGAGTCGCTCGGAGAAATGTTTAGCGCCGGCATTGGGGCAGAGAATTTTTTTGAGATGTTAAAGTATCTT
>DATDEW010000470.1:0-3361 GCA_036522935.1 Kapaibacterium sp. (SeqCode) | reverse complement strand
CGCACAGTGATGGAGCTTCGCGGTTTGCCGTGCATCAATGTTGAGACGGTGCAGGAAGCGCCGAAGTCGGTGATGCGCTCGCGTTCGTTCGGCAGATACATCACCAATATATCGGAGATGCGCGAGGCAGTGTCGTTCTTTGCATCGGCTGTCGGCGAGGTTCTGCGTTCGGAAGGTTGCGTCGCTAATCATATCGGCGTGTCCTTTAATACGAACCGTTTCAATAAAGATGATAAACACTTTGGCTCAATAGGCACAAGACTATCGGAGCCGACGGCAAGCTCGCAGATACTTATCCGTTATGCGCTTGAGCTTCTTGAAAAAGAATGGCAAGAGGGATACCGTTACAACAAGGCTGGTGTCGTCGTCACGGGCATCACACGAGCAAAGAGTTTACAGTTAGAACTTGGTCACTCCGAGCGCATCGAGCGCGGACTTCGCGCCATTACGACCGTTGATACGCTTAACAGTAAGTATCATCATAATCTTATCTCACTTGCATCGCAGGGCACGGGTTTTAACTGGCGCTCGAAGCAGGAGAATCTCTCGGCTGCACCGCAGGAATACATCCGCCCGACGCAGCGCTACCGCTTCATGCCGTATGTTCCGATGTCGGTAGGGAAGTCAGTATTGTAGTTGTCTTAAATAAGAGCGAAGCTAACGAAGAATGTCAGTAATGCCATGACGCTAATACATGTAGTATACGCTATTGAGAGTAGTAGCGCCTTCGTTATGGTTTTGAACCAAGTGTTTTCATAGACTCTCCGCAAAGCAAATAAGCCATAGACAGGGATCACAGCACATGGAAGGAGAGACCATTCACTTTCATCCATACCCAAGTACAATAATAAGGTGAAGGTAAAAACAGCGAACATAAATGCGTGAAAATGTACAGAAAAAATAAGATGCTCAATATATAACCGCTTACCTCGAAGATAAAGAATTTTTAAGAAGAGGGCGAAGATAGGCATAAGCACGAATACAAGGATACCAATATGCTTTATATATGCGTGCCCAAGATCTTTCATCGTAATAATACCGAGGTTAGCTCTGATGGATTGCTTGAGAAGCAGTTTCATGGGCCAACTTTCGTCAGGAAATTTTACTGTTATCATTGAATCTATCATCGCATTGGTAACAGACTTTTCTTTTTGAAGAATGCTAACGATCGAATCCCGCACCTCTTCATGCCCGGCAATACCAATATTAGCTTTCCCCGCTTTTTGGGTTGAGCTGTCGAAAGATATTTTCTCGTTATCACTGCTTGAGAGCAATGAAAGAAGGAAGAAAAATATAAAACTTACAAAGATATACAGTCGAACAGGAGGTACGTATCTTGCGCGTTTGTCTTCGATGTAGTCCTTCGTCAGAAGTCCGGGTTTTAGGAAGAGCGCTTTTACCGTCGCGAAGAACTTCGTATCGAAGTGGGTAAGACTTTCGATAAGCTCGATGATGATATGCTTGAAAGGCGCATGGTGCGAGTGGTTCTCCTGTCCGCAGTTGGGACAGTAGTTGTCAATTCCGTCGAACTGGTACCGGCAGTTCGAGCACGTTACGCTTTTTCTTCGTTTCTTTGCCATCTTCTAATAAAAGTATGCAAAGATACGAAGCAAAATCACTTCTTGACGACACCCAATAACATTCCGTCGCCGATGGTCACGAACGATGTGAACATCGCGCCGTTAGCAGCGAACTGCTCGTTGAATTCTCGGATGGCATTGATGTTAATAAAATCAGGATTCGCTTCAGTCATTGTCTTATCAGCGACAAAACCAAATGCCATTGCATTATCGCCGGCAATAATGCCGCCGTTCTTGATCAGACGCAATCCCTCATTGAGATAGTTGATGTAGTTCGGTTTATCGGCATCTATCATGATGAAGTCAAAAATGCCATCAGCCATTGTCTTCATGTGATCAAGCGCCGGTCCTTGCAAGAGCGAGACATTCTCCAAGCCAAGGTGTCTGAAGTTGTGATGCGCTACCTGTGCATGCATGGGTGAGAATTCCAAAGTAACTACTTCACCGCTTTTTCCAACAGCTTCTGACATAATAGCTGCGCTATATCCAAAGAGCGTACCAATATCAAGCACACGTTTCGCTTTGATAGCGCGAAGAAAAAACCCGACAAATCGTGCTTGCTCCGGGCTTATCATGATCTCCGGAACGCCCATCTCGTCCGCCTTTACTTTCATGCGTGCAAGCAGGGCTTCCTCGTCAGTTGCGACAAGATCAACGATGTAGTTGTAAATATCTTCGGTTAATGGAGTACCTTTCATAAGATTATCCTTTATAGTGTGCTATACCTAAATTTTCAAACATGAAAAGTACAATCGGGTTGCTACTTTTCGATTTGTGACGTGTTAAAAGAATATGAGCGTATATATAAAACACATATTTCTCTTATTTTCTCTCTCAATATTGGTTGGATGTGATGAGCCCGGCAGTGCCCCACGAAAGTATGATGGCGGCAATTATTCCCTTACCGAGTATCTTCGTACAATGAAGAAAGTAAAAGTGACATTTATTGCAGGGACGAATCACCGCTATGTTGTTGATCAGGGCTCACTCGATAGCGGCAGTGCACAGGACATCTGGTTCACTCGCCAGTACCAATTCGTTAATTCTGATTCCGCGTATTCACTCTCCTGGCAGGATTCAACATTCAGCACTCGTACTTGCTTTTCACTTCATGTCATAGATGGGATGCATCAGCTTGAAGGCGGATGTGATAACAATTCGCTTACTCGTGCATCGGTTGATGATGCAACAAAGACCATCACAGGGCTTCTTTGTTTTTACCGGTCGCTTGACGGGAAATTTGACCCAACAACGTATAAGAGTATTGATGCGTCACTGAACTCGCCTAGATTTGTCATTGACTCTCTCTTTGAAGACTCCATTACGTTCGTTGCGACTGACCAGATATCTACCACGCTGAGTTACAAAAGTGAAGAGGTCGCCTACAGTACATACAAAAAAACAGCTGAATTAACAGAGGTAGATAAGACAGGGGGAATCACAAAGCCCTTGTGTAGAATTGTGTTTTCTCTAAAGTAAATTATCAATTTATTAATAATTGCATTAATAATGCCTACTATAAATATAGAACATATAAAGATATGTTTATATTGTTAATTGTTCTCTTCTGATTACTCTTATAAATTTAGTCTTACCAACCAGTTGGCATGTTTTTTGCTGCGATACAACCAATGTCTCCAATAAATGACGTGAAGTATACCCAGCGTATATTATTATGTGGTTTATGGGGTTTTTGCTGTTAAACGAGTTATATGTCACATCTCTATAGATAGCCGTGTCATAGAGATACGAGATGTCTCCATGTATATGTCATGATGTAC
>DATDEW010000469.1:0-12822 GCA_036522935.1 Kapaibacterium sp. (SeqCode) | reverse complement strand
CACCATCGTTCTACTTCTCGCTTAGGCAGGCAATGGTAAAACTTACAGAAGAAAAACTTCCCGATACCCCCTGGACTCCGAACGTCTCCCTTGTATGTCAATTACAAGAATCGTTGAAGTTGATCCATAACGAAGGGATTGAGAATATTTTTCAGCGTCATTTACTTCTTGCTCACGCAACACGAGAAGCAATAACTGCAATAGGTTTAAAACTCTTTGCACAAGAGTCGCCAAACCCCGGTGTTACATCAGTTCATTCGCCGGATGGCGTTGATAGCGGCATAATAGTAAAGAAGCTCCGCGAAGAGTGGGGTATCTCTATCGTAGGTGGACAAGGTAAAGTAAAAGGAAAGATATTCCGCATCGGGCACATGGGTTATTGTGATAGGACAGATGTGCTTATGACGATAGCTGCTCTCGAATGTGTCCTTGTCGAGATGGGAGTATCGGTAAATCGAGGTGCAGGAGTATCCAAAGCACAAGATATATTTTTGAAGAAATAACTTTCAAGTTATTGAATGTATAAAATTCTCATATCAGACAAACTCTCTCAAGAAGGCATTGATGTATTTGCACAAGATGCAGACTTTCAGGTCGATGTGAAACTTGGGTTAATGCCGGATGAGCTGAAAGCGATCATTGCAGATTACGACGCACTTGTTGTCCGTAGTGATACGCAGGTTACTCCTGATGTTATCAGTTCGGCAGCGAAGCTCAAAGTTGTAGGTCGCGCCGGTGTGGGGCTTGATAACGTTGATATCCCTGCCGCGACACGTGCGGGTATCATCGTTATGAATACTCCCGACGGCAACACCATCTCTGCCGCAGAGCATACTATTGCAATGATCCTCTCGCTTGCGCGGAGCATCCCACAGGCAAATGCTTCGATGAAGGCAGGCAAATGGGAGCGAGCTAAGTTCATGGGAGTCGAACTCAATGGGAAGACGCTTGGCATTATTGGTCTTGGTCGTATAGGGAGTGAAGTTGCAAAGCGTGCACGAAGTTTTGGGATGAAGCTCATCGCATACGACCCGTTCGCATCACCTGAAAAAGCGAATTCACTTGGAGCGGAGATCGTCTCGCTCGAAGAACTTCTAAGAACATCGGACTTCATCACCCCCCATGCACCGAAGACAAAAGACACCGCTCATCTGATCGGTGCAAAAGAACTTGCAATGATGAAGAAGGGTGTCCGACTTATAAATGTTGCACGTGGCGGTATCTATGATGAAACTGCACTTGCTGATGCTGTTGGTTTAGGTCATGTAGGAGGGGTTGCGCTCGATGTATTTGAAGTTGAGCCGCCAAAAGATTCTCCGCTTCTTGGTTTTGACAATGTCATTACGACACCGCATCTCGGGGCAAGTACAGAAGAAGCACAGGTGAATGTTGCTATAGCGCTTGCCTATCAGATCATTGATGCGCTCAAGGGTGGTACAATAGCGAATGCTGCAAATATTCCTGCTATTGATCTTGCTGAGTGGCGCGAACTTAAGCCGTATTACGATCTCTCCGAAAAACTCGCCGGCTTCGCCTATCAGCTAGCAGGTGATACAAGAATTCAGAATGTTCGCATAAGTTATAGCGGAGAAGTTATAACGAAGAAAACGCAGGCATTAACACTTGTTATGCTTAAGACGCTTTTGGAAAAGGCAACTCCCGAACGCATTAACTTCGTCAACGCAATGCTCATTGCAAAAGAACGAGGCATTGAAGTAACCGAATCAAAAACGAGCGATACGTCAGAGTACACGAACCTTCTGAGTCTTTCGCTTCTATCATCCGGTAGTACGCTAACAGTATCGGGAATGCTTACAGGTTTCGGCGAAGCACGCATCGTTGATATTAACGGTTACCGTGTTGATATAGCCCCGACAGGTAACCTCATCCTTTTCTTTAATCGTGATGTTCCGGGTGTACTCGGTAAAGTTAGTACGATACTCGGTAACGACGGTGTGAACATAGCAGGTCTCACTAACGGACGCAAAGCCCCAGGCGATGATGCTGTAACGGTTATTAGTGTTGATAATGAAGTCCCAGTGAATTCACTAGATGCAATTGCTGCAATCGATGGATTACATGATGTGAGAGTGGTGAAGATGTAAAGTTTGTATATTAAAGGTGCTATTGATGAGCACCTATTGATATGAATAACGAAATACATCGATGCGGTTGGTGTCTATCTGATCCGCTGTATATCACTTACCATGATGAGGAGTGGGGCGTACCTGTGCATGATGATAGAAAGCTCTTTGAGTTTCTAATCTTAGAAGGCGCACAGGCGGGGCTATCATGGCTGACCATTCTTCGCAAACGAGATGGGTACAGAAATGCATTTGCTGATTTCGACCCCGAGAAGGTTGTCCGATTTAATGAAATGCAAATCGAAAAACTTCTGCAAGACCCTTCTATTATTCGTAATAAACTGAAAGTAAACTCTGCAGTCACCAATGCGAAAGCATTTCTCGAGATGCAGGAGCAGTTCGGCAGCTTTGATAAGTATATTTGGCAGTTCACGGACGGAAAGGTTATTACCAACGAGCATAAGACGCTCAAAGATATCCAACCGACCTCAAAAGAATCAGATGCAATGAGCAAAGACATGAAAAAACGCGGCTTCAAGTTCTGCGGCTCTACTATCATGTATGCCCATATGCAGGCGACGGGTATGGTCAATGACCACTTGACCGAGTGTTTTCGGTACCCTCAAGTATGACACTAAATTTCCGAGACTCGTGTTTTAACGCCCACTTATGGCAAAAACCATTGAACTCAAGATCGTAACGCCGCAGAAGACTGTCTATCAGGGGACGGTTGATGATTTTACGGCTCCCGGTGTACTCGGACCATTTCAGGTCCTCTTTAATCACGCAGCTATTGTAAGCAAATTGCAGCCAGGCCTGCTCCGTTTCAAGGAAACGGGCGGCGCAGAGGAGCATTACTACGTCAGTGGCGGATTTTTGGAGTTGCATGAGAACTCCGGTACGGTCCTTGCCGATACTGCCGAGCATTCGACCGATATTAGCGTGGCAGAAGTCGAGGCATCGATCGAACGCCTTCGCCAGCGTTATGCCAATCATGAAGAAGGCTTCACCAACGAGCAGTTCCACATTGAGCTTGATGCGGCGCAGGCACGTCTGAAGGTAGCCAAAAGCTAACACGAGTTTTCTCTCATTACTATCAGACAAAGCGGACAGAAATGTCCGCTTTGTTTGTTTATAAACTACCTTATCATAGATCGTTGTTAGTAGTAGAGTGAAAGATTACTATTCCATACTTGGTATCCCGCGTTCGGCAAGTGAAGACGAGATAAAAGAAGCCTACCGCCGGATGGCGAAGCGCTGGCACCCCGATGCAAATATCGGGAGCGAATCGGCGCAGCGTATCATGCAGGATCTCAACAGAGCAAAAGAAGTCCTTTTTGAAGAAGATACTCGCAATGAATACATCCATCTATTAAACCTTCAGGATACTCTTTCACAGGATAACCTCGAACGCCTTCGTAAGAAATGGGGGGACACAAATTTTGCAGAACCTAGGACCCCGCCAACTGCCTCAATGTATCCTGTACCAAAGTTCTCACGAGGCAAGTTTTACGGGGTACTTATTATTATTGTAGGGCTTATCAGTATTGCTTTAGTAATTGCAATGCAGCCGGACGAATCTTCCGCATCCAAAGATCCGATACAAGAAATAATTGAACGAAATAAACCCGTCACCACTCTTTTACCACCGAGAGCAAGTGAACCGGACACTATTACAGTCCCCGATGCAGCTCCCGATAGATTAGCACAGATGGCTGCAATGCTCACAATGTTGAACGCACATAAAGCGGCAGCAAAGTACTGGGAGAAAGCCCTTGAGCTTGACCCGGCAAATACCGATGTAATGACAAATCTTCTTTTTCATTACCTCAAGAGTAAAAAGTATGAGCAGGCATTTGGTCTGATAGAAACACGTGTACCGAGCGATACACTGAAGGTCATTATCTATAATCGCATTGGTGAATTCTTTCTCGTCGAAGGCAAGAAGTTTGATGCGGCGAGTGCATTTGAAAAAGCTGTCCAACTTGGTTCTCCACTGAATCTTGTTCAAACCAAAGCAGCCGAAGATTATGGGAATGCTAAAATGCGATTAGAATTCTTCAGAAGGTAAGAGAGAATATTTTAATTCTTTCGTAAGTACTTGATGTTGTACTTCGAGTAAAATTTTTCTATTCATGCGCCCTACTCGCGCCCTTATTCATACCGACAACTTTCTCTCGAACGTACGATACGTACGCTCACTCATTGGAGCGAAACCAATTATTATGGCTGTCGTTAAGGCAAATGCCTATGGACACGGGCTTGAGATCATCACAAAAGCGGCTGGAGAAAGTGGAGAGGTTGGCTACTTCGGTGTTGCAACTGAAGAAGAAGGGGTAGCACTACGCAAGCTCACACAACTTCCCATTCTCGTTCTTACAACCGCTCTTGAAGATGAAGTTGATGAGTTTATCAAGAACGATCTTGAATTCACACTCTGTGACAAACATTTGCTTGACGTCATTGCCTTGCGGGCTAAGGTGCTTGGGAAGAAGGCAAAGGTTCATTTAAAGGTTGATACAGGAATGAGACGCGTCGGCGTTGAACCCACTGATGCCCTGGCTTTCGCACACAGCATCGCTAAAGAATCTGAAAGTATTGAATTCATTGGCATCTCTACTCATTTTGCTACAAGTGATGAGATCGGCTCTGCGTTCTTTGATCACCAGTGTAAGCTTTTTTATGATGTCGTTGATAAAGTGAGAGAGGCAGGCATTGCTATCCCGATCGCACATGCTGCAAATTCCGGCGCTATACTCCAACGTGGGAAAGAAACTGCATTTGATATGGTGCGCCCCGGCATTATGCTCTATGGCTATGCCCCATCATTGGAATTGCAACAAGAATCCCGGGACAAACTAAAGCCTGTCCTCGAATTCACCAGCGCTGTTGCATTTACAAAACGTATCACGAAAGGTGAAGGTGTAAGTTATAATCTGCGTTGGCATGCTGAGAATGATACGAATATTGCTACTATTCCTGCGGGGTATGGGGATGGTTATCCACGCCTGCTTACGAACAAGACAAATGCTCTTATTAACGGAAAGCAATACCCTGTTCGAGGGACGATCTGTATGGATCAGATACTCATTGAAACGGGGAATGACCAGGTGCGTATTGGCGAAGAAGTAATTTTGCTTTCTGAAGAAAATATCACTCTTGATGCTTGGACCCTTGCATCGAAGATAGGTACAATACCATACGAGATACTAACAAATATTACGGCGCGTGTGCCGAGATTAGTAAAAAAATAACATGAAGATCTGTCCGGTTATTATTGCAGGTGGCGTCGGGACGCGGTTCTGGCCAGAGAGTCGCATGAAGCGTCCGAAGCAATTGCTTCGCGTTGTTGATAAAGAGATGTCTTTGCTTGAGCTTACCCTCGAACGTATCACTGATTTTGCGAAGCTTGAAGATACTCTCATTATTACGAGCGCCTACCATGCGGAAGAACTTGCCCAGCAGGCTGTAGGAGTACCCAAAGAGAATATCATTGCTGAGCCGATCGGGCGGAACACGGCACCGTGTATAGCTCTCGCTGCGCATATTCTCCGTGCTCGATATGGTGATGATGCTATCATGGTTGTGCTTCCTGCAGACCATTTGATACGCAACCGACAAGAGTTTGCAAGGCTTGTGCTCCTTGGGGCGAAGCTTTCTTATTCCACAATCTCTCTTATTACCTTAGGTATACACCCAACACGACCGGAGACGGGATATGGGTATTTGCAACTTGATGATGAGAGCGTACCTTCAAAGGCAGATCTGCCTGAACTTACAGAGTTCGAGATCCGTGATGTATTTAGAGTAAAAAGATTTGCGGAGAAGCCGGATAAAACAACGGCAAAGCTCTTTGTCGAGTCGGGTGATTTCCTCTGGAATAGCGGCATGTTCATTTGGCGCGTGGATGCAATTTGGAATGAAATAAAGCAATACACAGATGAAATAGCCGAGCACATCGGTGGGCTTCCGCAACCCGACGGGAAGAATTTTAAGATGCGGCTTGAAGATGCTTATAGTAAGATCCGGGGTATATCAATAGACTATGGTGTAATGGAGAAAGCAAAGCAGGTATTTGTTCTCCGTGCCGGAGCGCTCGGCTGGAGTGATGTTGGGAGCTGGGATGAAGTGTGGCGCCTTGCAGAAAAAGATGAGAATAATAATGTTGCAAGCGGTGAGAATGTCCTGCTTCGCAATACTAAGAACTCATTTGTGCTTTCACGCACCGGTGAGCTCATAGTGCTCTCAGGCATGAACGATGCTATTGTTGTACATTCAGGTGACGCTATACTTATAACGACGCGTGAGAATGCACAGAATGTTAAAGACATTGCTGATTACCTCAAGCGTCATAATCAGAACGAATACCTATAGTGCGTCATCTGCTTTGCACAATTCTATTTTTTCTCTCACTCCTCTATATAGGATGTGCATCACCTATCACTCGCACCATGGGTACGCAAGAAGGACTTGCTTCCTATTATAGCACAGAATTTCATGGCCGCAAAACTTCCAGTGGTGAGATATTTGATAAAAATGCCTTGACCGCCGCCCATCGTACATTCCCGTTCGGGACAATCCTATTAGTTACAAACCTCAAGAATAGCAAACAGGTCAAAGTAAAGGTCAATGACAGGGGGCCCGTCAAGCCCGAGCGTATTATAGACCTTTCATATGGCGCTGCAAAAGAGATAGATCTGGTTAGAGATGGACTCGTGAGGGTCCGAGTCGAGGTGGTTGAATGGGGCAAGCAGTGAGGATTTCAGCTCGACACTAAAAGTTAGAGGCAAGTTTTAAAGAAAATACACTAATTAATGATTTAAAATTGCCCTTGGGTGTAACAAAAACGCCAATGTGTAGTTATTCATAGACAATCTTCGGATTTTGTGGTCGAAATGAGGATTTTTTAAAGAAGAATCGTCGTTTTGAGCGCCGAATTTGCATCTTTAGTATCTTCGGCGCCCGTAGTTCAATTGGATAGAGCGTTGGATTCCGGTTCCAAAGGTTGAAGGTTCAAATCCTTCCGGGCGCACAATTGTTGACCGGTAAAACAAAAAGTATGCAACTCTAACTACAATAAACAGCATACTTTAAAGAGTGTAATAATGATTCGTTCACAAAAGAAATTAAACGAAGTTTCGGCTCCTCAAGAGACGCTTTCAAGCGAAGAGTCTCTTATTGTCGGTTCTAAAAACGCCCTTTCCAGGTTTGAAGAGAACCGTACAAAGGTGTTTGTTGGTATCGGAGTCGTTATTCTTGTAATCGCAGTTTTTTTCCTTTGGCAGTCTAATGCTGCCGCTGACGAGGAAGCGGCAAGTGTCATGCTTAGTCGCATTGTTCCTGCTTACCAGTCGTCTAATTGGCGAGTAGCCATTGACGGAGATATGAACTCCCGGATACAGGGCGAGCCTGTCAAGGGGCTTAAAGAGATGGTAAGTCAATATGGTGCAACTCGTTCTGGGAATATGGCAAAGCTTTATCTGGCTAATTCCTACTACTTTATGGGCAAATTAGACAGTGCTCAGCAGGTTTTTGAAAGCGTTGATGCTGGTGAGTCGCTCGTGAAAGCATCCGTCAGCGCAGGAAAAGCAGCTATTTTTGAAGAGAAGGGTAACAAAGAGGAAGCGGCGAAGTTATTTAAGTCAGCAGCTGAGATGGAGAAGGCAAATCCACTCAACGCAGACTACTCGCTTTCGGCAGCTCGCAATTTTGAGCAGGCTGGAAAAAAGGAAGAAGCTGTAAAACTTTACAAGAGCATTCTTGTCGAGTACCCGGGCGGATTTTTTGATGATGCCGCCAAACGCGGACTTATCAGATTACAGGTAGACCTGTAAAAATGTCCGTATATTTGTAGAAATATGCTCCCCGTCTCGGGGAACATGGCGTTTTATACGCCGGTATTTGTTTCTTTGAAATCTTGCAGATACTTGATGAAGCGCTAATCTGGCGCGGGTTTCAGGCTGTAGGAATATCGTTCAATTATTTAGGATAACGTTTTTTTTAAACTGAAACTGGAAGAAGTCAAGCAATGATAATGCAGACGATAAAACCAAAAGGTGAGAGCGTGAAAGAAAAAAGTTTATTAACAGTCCGGAAATCATACACTAACGGAGGAAATATGCAGCGTTTTTTAGTCGCTTTATTCCTTATTTTGGGAGCGCTTGGTGTCGTACAGACCGCCAATGCTCAATACTATAAAGAGATATCGGGGTATATCACCCCGGGTACTACGAGGATCTTTTCTTCTCGTACACCCGGCACCCCGCTTACAGATACGATTTATCGTATATCGGGACGCTTAAGTGTTTCCGGTACTCTTCGTATTATGGAGGGTGCTGAAATTCACTTTTTACCTGATAGCCGTATCGTTGACTCGGCAGGTGGTAAGATCGTTGCAAATGGCTTCCAAGGGCTTGCCCGCAGAATCCAGATTCGCGGTATTAATGTGAATAGCAACTCTGACGAGTGGGGGCACATAGTTGTCCTCCCTGGCGCGGATTCTGTGTATTTCGCTAATACTCGCTTTGCATTCTTCCGTAAGAAAGCAACTGTTGACAGAACGTTGCATTATGGTACGTCTCTGACCCCGCTTACAAACTCGATGGCTATTATTAAGGCGTCGAACGGTGTTGGTGGTGTTATGACGACCTTCTCGGCGAGAACATGGCTTTATGATATCATTGTAGATAGCTGTCAGGCCATCTACCGTGGTGGCGCGTTTGCATTCTTGCAGGCTCCGTCGGCTTCTTACTTTCCGAACGATGACGGCCGTCTTGCTCTTGCGAACGGACGTGTTCGTCGTTTGTTGGTTCGTGATACTCGTGTTTATAACGAGAACAAAAATCCGAACAGCAGTGGTCTTTGGGCTGATACTGGCGCCTACGGTGGCGCTATCTATATGTCGGCTCGTGAGGGCGCAACGCCGACAAATTGGGTCGGTGGTCGTCTTGGAAACTTGGATAGTACCGGGATAAATCTTCCGACTAATTTCCATGCACGTACTGATACGATGCAATTCGAGCGTTGTATCGCGTGGAATCCGAACGACAGTATAATGACGAAGCATAATACCGCAATTCGACCCTTCCCGATTGACTCTGTTAATCAAGAGGCTCGTGGCGGTGCAATATATGTTGGTGAGTATACGGGGTTGACTTTGCAGTTGGCCACCTTTAATAAGGACAGTGCGATCGCAAAATTAGATGCTAATATGCGCGGCGGTGCTATCGCCGTAAGCAAAACATCTGCTGATCCATCATGGCTGCCGCCAAATGCTCCGTCTCCAGTGTACGTCGGTGCTACGGCGCAGGCACAGCTTAGCGGTCGTCGTCCAGGTTTGGCTATCTACAAGCGTGCGCGTTTCTTAGGTAACGTTGCAGGTCTTGGTGGCGCCATTTATCTTGATTGGCAGAACAATGGTACATACACGGCGAATGGACCGGCTTTGTATCTTGATGGTGATAATATCGTTTCAAACTCACCGTACACGCTCCGTGACTCTGGTCTGATAGAGTTTGTGACAAATACGGCATACCGTGAGGGTGGAGCTGTTTATACTAACTGGTATACGTTTATATCGGGTTATCTTGCTCCTCAAGATCACGTTTCGCCATCCTGGGATCAGGTTGAGCTGCGTGTTAAGTTCTTAGGTAATGCTGCGGGTCTTGCTGGTGGTGCAGTCTATTTGAATCCGAATTCAAATCCTGATTATCAGATTCGCCGCACAAAATTTGCTGACAATTTCGTTAATCCGCTAGATGCTAGGATCCTTAGACCTGCATATGCGAATTTCGTTGTTGGTGGTGGTGCTGATTTTATCGGTACTCGTGATAGCTCTTTTGCAGTTGAGTATACCCGCAATTATGTATGGGGTGGTAACGGCGGAGCGACCTATATGAATATGGGTCAGTCTGGTCCTGGAATCAACGCATACAATCGTTATATGGTAGAAGACAAGTATAATGCTTCTAACCCAGGGTATTTGAATTGGGTCAATGGTATCACTGTAAATACCGGTGGAAGTCTTTATGTGACTGCCCCGAGCGTTGTCATTACAAGTGCAAATTTACATGGTGCAGGTGCAACAGCAACGGCAAATATTCAAGGCGGTGTTGTCACGAGCATCACGGTAACAAACACAGGTGTTGGTTATACAGTACCTCCGATCGTTACTCTTATTGGTGGCGGTGGGTTCGGTGCTACGGCAACCGCATCTATTACCAACATAGCCCCTCCAATGCCTTTTGATCAGCGCGAGCTTACTCGCTATCTTGACAATTGGACGACGACAGGTGGTGATTCGCTCGGCACTTATAACAGAACAGGTCGTGGTGGCGGACTCTTTGTTGCTATCAACAACTCTTCTGCATATCCAATTATCGTAAAGGATTCGCTCATCATGAGCCGTGCTCGCTTTGAAGAGAATCAGGCATTCACGGGATCAGCTATCCATTCTGATAATACATTCTTGCACATCCAGGCAAACCAGACTCTTATTGCTAACAACACAGCAACAAGTCGTCATTCTGCTACGGTTGACCTTGAGTCGCCTAATATGAACAATCCTGGCGATCTTAATGCAGGTGCTACAATTTGGGGTTCATTCGATGGACCGGCTCCTTCACACGAGACAAATTCTCGTGGCAATGCAATCTATGATAACAATGCTCGTTATATCTTGCGCTCACCGAACGGTCCTGCCGGCTTTGGCGGTGTAGATACGCTCCGTGGTAACTTCTGGGGCGAGACTGGTGTAGATATGGCTACAAAGCTTCCAGCTATACCTATCGGAGCTGTTCAGAATACGTTCTTTATTGACTTCTATTCTGATTGCTTTAAGAACGTTTACGAGCCGCGTCGTGCTGAATCGTTCATCTATACTCCTACTCCAATAGGATTTATGGATGCAGCAAAGACGATTCCGCTTCCTGACACACTGCTTTTTGAAGGACGTATCTATGATATGTTCGATGCAGGTAAAGATATCAAGACCGTTGATTATAACGATCGCCGTCTTGCTATCAGTGAGGCATTCTCTCTTGGCTTGCCGACAAATGTTGGTTTAGCTTCAAAGGGTAATAAGGGCTTGCATCGCTGGACGCGCGATATCTTTACGAAGGATCCTGTTTATTTGAGCAAGATCATGACGTATCAGATTGATTTCACAGGTCCGCATCCAATCGGCTACCCGCTTTTCTTGCAGGCAGATATTGATGCGTTAGATTTTAACCGTGACCCGTACGCACGTAACTACACGACAGTGTTCGTTCTCAATGAGAATACTCAAGAGTTTGTACGTGTGAACTTGAAGGAAGAGCTGCAGGATCGTAATGATTCAGCTTCACATCCTTACAAGGGACGTATTGACTTTGTACCTGATTCATCAGTTGCATCGCGTCATCCTGGTGATCGTGCTCGCGTGTTCTGGAGCCCGACACTTATCCGTCCGTCAAACAACTCATATCATGAGATCGCTCGTGCTGCAAAGCTCGAGGATAGCGCTGCGCTTCGCGGACGCTTCTATCGCATGACTCTTGCAGAGGTTATGAATACAAATGGGCCGGATTCAGTATGTACAATGGGTATCGATTCTGCAAGTCAGTGGTATGCTGGTGAGCTTTATCGTACACTACCTGTTCGTCCGGGCGATAACATCGCTGTATTCAGCCGTACACAGCTTTGGAAATATGGTTATGCCGGCGCTAAGTCACGTGGTTTGACATTCACTATCGGTGATGTACTTCCACCTAACTACGTTGGTGACATCTCTAAGCTCCAGAGCGATCCGATTCATCCGAATCGTAAGTTCTTGCGTGAGGATGTGCAGTATAAGCAGTATCCAAACGTTACGGGTGATTCTGTCTTGTTGAAGATTGCTGGTTATGATCCGAATAATTTCTATAATCCAGCATGGCTCTTTGATCCAGGCAATTATACACAGTTGCACATTGATGTTGACTATGATGATCTTGGATCTGATAGTGTCAACACACGTCTTCCATGGTGGTTGAAGCGCGACACGGTTTACAATGTAAACCCAGGCGTTGGTTCAAATGGATATATCCAGCTTTATGGCACACCGCACAACGCTGACGTTGTACCTGGTGGTGAAGCGGTGAGAGTTCGTATGTCTAACTGGCCGCCGAACTATGCTTCAGAGCATCAGTTGCTTGATAATTTTGATGCACAGCTTGGTGATGACAGCACATTGCTTTCACATTGGATATTCCCACCGTACTTCCATTGTCCGGAGGGTTTCCAAGACGATACACTCTGTGTTCGTTCGACATCTCGTGATTATGCATTCCGCATCTATGTGCAGGATAGCTTGCCGATTTTCTTGACAAGCCCATCTATCGCTTGCGCTGCTAACTTGACCGATAGCTTGCGTTACGATTATGACATCCAGACAGATGATGAGCTTGAAGATTCTGCTGCTTTGGCAATATCAATTGCTGCAGCATGGGTTGATAGCAACGGTGTTGATCAGGATAGAACGTGGGATTTCCGCTACGGCAGAACATCATACGCTCTTAAAGTCGGACCGGCATGGTTGAAGGCATACTTCAGCGATACTGCTCAGGTTGCAGAGCTTAACGCTTTTACTGCCCGCGGTATTATGAATATCCGTTATGATTCGGCTTCTGTATACCCACTTATTACACCTGTTCCTCAGGTAAATGGTGAGTTGCTTCTTGATACGCTCGTCGCTATTGAAACAGACGACGGTCATACAGGA
>DATDEW010000468.1:0-6610 GCA_036522935.1 Kapaibacterium sp. (SeqCode) | reverse complement strand
GATTTATGCAAATTGCCGGACTTCAAGAGATAGTCTCAGTACCGGCTGGTTCATTTACTTGTATCCGTTATGACTCTCACTATCAATCTCTTAACGCAGTAAACATGAGCATTCTTGAAGACAACATTTTAGGTAATCACTATGTGAGCGTCGGAATTGGGCGGGTCAAATCCATTAGTTTTATATCAAGTTCAAGAGAAGAGCTAGTACTCGTTTCCTATAGGTTCTAAAGACTAGATAGTAACGACGGCCCTTCCCCCACTTCATGGTACGTTAACACACACGGCGGAACTATCACCTATCGTTCTGCCCTTCATTATCTCCCCCTAATATCTTCAAAACTAACTGATACGAGGATATTAGTTTGCCCTTAATCAATTACAACCTACATAGGTACTCTTATGACACAAGAAGTACAGACGCTCAAAGACCTACCATTAGAGTCGCTTATATCCGCACCTCTGAATGCTGTTATCGCCGCACAAACAAATGCTGCGATGTCAACGGCTGCATTTATCGAGCGTATCGGATTTAAAGCGAAAGAAACGGATTCACTTAGTCTCTCAATGCTCTTTGATGACGGTGACACGAACTATGAAGTCCGCAACGCAGACATCACCTTCGAGAAGAAGGTCGGCGAAGAAACCGAAGAAGTGAAGCTATCGATACCATACATCACACTCTTTAATATTCCTTCGATAGAAATTGATGAGATGACATGGGACTTCAACGTTAAGCTTAAACGCGCTGAAGTGTTCTCTACATCATTAAGCGTCAGCAATGAAACGACCGTCGCGGCTAATACTAATTTCAATCTCGGCGGTGGATTCCTGCCTCTGAAGATCGGCTCATCGCTGAAGGTCGAGTCAACGACGAAGACGGACTTCAATACGAAGTTCGGACTCTCGAAAGAAGCAGAGTATAATCTCAAGATAAGCATCAAAGCATCGCAAGCCTCAGCGCCGAAAGGCATCGAGAAGCTGCTTGCTATCGCTGAACAATTAGCCGGATAAGCCAATGGCTCTTACACGCAAAACCAGAGCGACTGCGCCGGAAACGCAGTCGCTCGGCGACTTACTTTCTGCCTTGACGCAGGAGTTCTCTCGCGCTGCGCTTGCTGCCGATATCACTCGTAAGCAAACGCAGAAGATCTATGACAATAACGAACTCTTGCAGGGCGACGAAGCATCGAAGGTGCGAGTCGTATCGGCAAGGATAGAGATACCGCTTGCAATTGCGGAGATCCGCGAGGGCAAAGCAGCCGAGCCCGGACTCTCGAAGGCGCAAGTTGCCGATATGCTCCATCCGAGCATTAACTTCGAGATACGTGAGCGCATTGCCGCTCGGGTGATCGAAGGATTATCTTCACGCGGGAAGAATTCGATCAAGAACAAAACGCTCTTGAAGGATATCCAGCTTGAGATAGAACAGGAAAAGATCGAGGGCTTTAAGATGCGGGAGCATTTTATCACGAAGCGTTTCGAAGTGATCAAACGTACGGAGGAGAAGAATCCGCCCGTTATCAAAGAGTCGCGCTTCATCTACAAAGCCGAAGACCTCCGAGAACTCGGACCCGAAAAGCTCATCAAGATACACGTCGATCTTGATATCTCCTGAGGAAGTTCTTAGTCGGTAGTCGTTAGTCTTTAGTCTTTAGCGGGATGACTTCCCGCATTGCTAACGACTAATGACTAACGACTACTTTAGCAGTTTCTATTTTTCCGTTGTGCTCTAACGATAGGAAGTATACCCCGCTTGCCAGCCCTCGCAAGTCAAGTTCATCTTCATGCTTACCTGCCGCTCTGAACTCGCTCGTCATGAATGTCTTCACTGCCCTTCCGCTTTCATCGCGAACCGTAAGCGAGCAATCGGAGCTTGTAGGTAATGTGTATGTGACGGTGCAGTTGTCGGAGGAAGGTGTGGGATGAAGGGAGATAGCAAAGTGATGTAAGGTATCATTCCTGTTAATTCCACTTATTGTATTTTTTACTCGAAATGTTGCATTGCAATATTTCCCTGACTGAGTATCATATACCCATCCTGTAAAAATGTACTTCCCGTCAGACTGAAGATCAACTGCTCGTGCTTCTCCGTTAATATACTTGTTAATCATCTCAACACCGAGAACTCCAAACGATGGATCAGGCTCCCCGTCTGAGAGGCAACGAAATATGGTCGGCAAGTAGGTTGTTAGCGAATCATATGCCGCACCGGCAATGATGATCTTCCCGTTGTGATCAAGGATACACTCATATCCATAGCCACTAAGTTTTTCTAGATGTATTTGAGTACTTCCCCAATCTCCGAACGATTCGTCAATAGTACCGTCAGACTCAAGTTGCACCAACTTCGTATTCGAAGGGATCTCTCCTCTCATGTTTGTCATACAGAGGACTTTCCCATTTGGCAGTTCGCACATAGAAGCGAGGTCATCATTATTATCAGATAGAGATACAGTAGCAACACCGTTGTCCCCAAAGTACAGGTCAGGAGCCCCGTTGAGATCAGTCCGAATGATACAAATATCAAAATGAGAACTCTCTAGAGGAGATGTCCCAAATATGCATTTATTATTTTTATCTATATAAGCGTCATTAACTAACAACGATTTAAATGCTGTTTCAATAGTTATCCTTCCATCAACCCCAAACGCTGCATCCCGTTTGCCGGTATTCGTGAGCATTGTGATCGTTGGTTGATAGTTGCTGCTATCACCTCTATAACCGAGCGCAATGATGGAGCCGTCTTTACGTATAGAAAGGGAGGCGAACTGTCCGTTGAAGATCGGGTCTGGTTCTTGATATATACCATATACTCCAAACGAGGAATCAAGAATACCATTTGCAAGTATTCGGGCAACAAACGGGTATAATGAATTAGAACCGGACGTAAAAAGTCCATAGATGAGCAGCCTCCCATCGGGATATAATTGTGCCTTACTCTTATATATGAGTGAACCGGTCAATGAAGGATATCGACATCTCCCATTATTTCCAAACGCGTCATCAAAATCACCATCGGGCGTAAGGTGAGTAATGATCAGTTCATATTCGACATTAGGCGGGAGGGTACATCCTATTTGGAGTATATTATCATTTGGCAAAACGACTACCTTAAAAGCAAACTCACCATCACCTCCTTGGCTTGCAACAACCATCCCTTTCTTTCCAAAGGTCTCATCCAGAGAGCTAGGTTGGGCATACCCTATTGACGATACAATATAGAGGACAAGTAGTATGACAAAGCGTTTCATCTGTGAGCCCTTATTGCTTAATAAATTTTGCGGTTTCTGTCTTGCCGTTGTGCCCTAAGGAGAGGAAGTACACTCCTGCTGCCAGTCCGCGCAAGTCAAGTTCGTCTTCATGCTTGCCTGCTGATCTGTACTCGCTCGTCATGTATGTTTTTACTGCCCTGCCGCTTTCATCGCGAAGCGTAAGCGAGCAATCGGAGTTTGTGGGTAATGTGTATGTGATGGTGCAGTTATCGAGTGAGGGAGTGGGGTAAAGGGAGATGGAAGATGTTCTCGAAATGTTTTGCAGAACAGATGACTTTGGATCGGGATTCAATCTGGCGAGCATGCTACCGTATTGTCCTAGCTTATTAGACCATGAATACGCAGAGATAAGATATTTTCCGTCGGGTTGGATCCGTATTCCTAACGCTACTCCGTAGGTCTCATCTATTAGTTGCAGTGTGCCATTCAAACCAAAAGTCGAATCTAGAACTCCGTCCGGAAGAATACGAAAAACCGATGAGATAGACGTATTCAAAGCCACTAATACACGTCCCGCGGTTATAATTCTTCCTGATGAATCGAGTACAAGTGCACTCGAAGATACCCCCCCAGTACCAGCTACTATTTCTACTGTCCCGCCGTTTCCGAATGTCGGATCCAGCTCTCCATCTTTTACTAGTTTTACCAGCACAGTACGCGAATTCTTATTACCAAAATTCATGGCGAATACAACGCTGCCATCGGGGAGAGTCATTGCCATCGGAATCTCAGAGGGCGAATCTGTAAGCCGTAAACTCATCAGCCCACCCGAACCGTACGTTGTATCAATACTGCCATCTTCATAAGCTCGGAAAATGTAGATGCTATTGTAGTCTTGAAATACTTTGTTGTAAAAAAATATAAACCCGTTATTACTATCCTTACACGCCGTAACGATCATGATTGAGTCGAGGTCGATGGGTATCGATATCTTGCCGTTTATGCCGAATGTTGAGTCTCGTTTCCCATTAGAAGTAAGACTCCATAGCACAGGTTGTGTCATTGCATGTTGATTCACATAGCTTCCTTCTTCGCCGGCAACAACTATTTTCTCATCGGCTCCGATGGTGAGAGTCGCTATCTGCGACATGGTAGAGTCACTTATGTACTGTCTGCCATCTGTACCGAATGTACTATCGATGATCCCTGACGGAAGCAGTCTGTAGATAAATGATATATAACCAAGACTCCCATAAAACTCTGCTCCATGGAACAGTATTCTGCCATCAGGATATGTCGCCAATCGTAGATCAAACATATTGCCATCGCACCGGAACGACATCCTACCATCTCTGCCAAAGGATGAATCGATCTTCCCATTATATTCACGACGATAGATCACCGCCCCTTTAGAATCGCCTCCATCCAACATTACAGCTTGAAGCATCTTCCCATCAGGAAGCAGAATGCAATCATACCCATATGTCGACTGGGGAGTGATCGTGATCTCAACCCCATGATCTCCGAACGATTCATCAAAGTAGTTATGCTGCGCTTTCGCAAGACCGGATACCAAGAAAAGCAAAAGAAGTATAAAGGTAATGCCTCTCATATCAGTTATTGTTTGATCAGTTTCGCCGTTTGGATCGTGCCGCCTGATTCTATCTCGAGAAAATAAACTCCACTTGCCAGTCCGCGCAAGTCAAGCTCTTCTTGATGTTTACCAGAAGCTCTAAACTCGCTCGTCACGAGTGTCCTCACTTCCCTGCCGCTTTCATCACGGAGAGTAAGCGAGCAATCGGAGCTTGCGGGTAATGTGTATGTGACGGTGCAGTTGTCGAGTGAGGGGGTGGGATGGAGGGAGATGGCATTTATATTCTCATTCAAACGAGCAACAGCCGTTGCTCCATAAGAGACAAGCCGGCAGATCACAGCGGTAGATTGGTTATCTTTGAAATCTGTTCCTAAGACTATATATTTCCCGTCACTTTGTATTGCTATGGCTTCGATACTCTTCATGTGAAGTAGCAGTGCATCACTCATCCCATTATAACCATATGAAGAGTCAACTCTCCCATTATGAAGATATCGAGCTGTGAGCAACCAATTACTAGCAGTTATTAAATCAATTACTCGTCCTGCCTGAAGAATGTTCTTATTAGAATCCATAGTGATCACATTAAAATGTTGATCATATCTCGGATCAATATCTTGTGTGATACCCCAATGGCCGAAAGAATTATCCAACTCTCCTTCATCCGAGAGCTTTACGATAGTATGTTCATAATTACCATTGCGTTTGATCCCCACTAAGCATAGGAAATAATTGTTGTAATCCCCTAAGAACGATTCAATATAATCCTCATCATCGGAAAGTTGGCTGGAGATAATACCATTATCTCCATAAGCCGAATCTATGACACCATTGATCTTTGTAAAGAGCATCTGTAAGTTAGCCTCCGGGAATGAGGGGGTGGAGAAACTAAAGATGCATAGACTGTCTTTATAAAAAATTGCATCATGCAAAGTACCTGTATCACGTTCAGCTCCAATGAAGACTATTCCTGAGGTACCAAATGAAAAATCCTTTTTTCCTGCGGAAGTTAATCGTGTAATAATAGGTGAGTATACACCGGAAGGGGAATTCGGCTTACTCCGTCCACCAAGCGCAATAATATGACCATCATCCTCTATCTTCAAACGGTGAAAGTACCCGATAAACTTCGTCTCAGAGTATATGCCTTTATCACCAAAGCTGCTATCTACTTTACCATTGGCAAGAAATCGAATGATCAATGGTCTTCTTTCTGCCTTTATATGCACATCCCCATAAAGGAGGACCCTGCCATCGGGATATGCTAATAATTTTCCTACTGATACTGACATATCCAAGATGAGACTGCTAAAGCCGTCATTCCCAAAACTCGAATCCAACGTACCGTTCTTGTTATGTTTGACTACGCATAAATTTTGAGTAAAGCTGCCGGCATCATAGTATACTCCGGATTGGATGATCTTACCATCAGGAAGAATTTTCACATCAAGTGCATAGAAATTCTTACCTGCCGGCAATGGAACTCTCATCACTCCCCCATCCCCAAACGTCTTATCAAGATACCCTGCTTGCCCGCGGGCGAGAGCGGATGCAAAGACGAGAAGAGCAAGTATGAATGTAATGCGTTTCATACAAATAGCAACACGCTACTGCTTAATAAGTTTTACGGTTTCGGTCTTGCCGTCGTGGTCTAAGGAGAGGAAGTACACTCCCGTCGCCAGCCCGCGCAAGTCAAGTTCGTCTTCATGCTTGCCTACTGCTCTAAACTCGTTTGTCACGAATGTCCTCACCGCCCTGCCGCTTTCATCACGAAGCGTAAGCGAGCAATCGGTGCTTGTGGG
>DATDEW010000467.1:0-4003 GCA_036522935.1 Kapaibacterium sp. (SeqCode) | reverse complement strand
GTACGAGTCGGTGAGAAGTTTGCTGTTGGTGGCTCGGGATATATACCAAACGAAGTAATTACTGCAACATTAGGCAGTAACACACTCTTTAGTTTGAATGCAAATAGCAAGGGGGGATTCTCTACGATCGTAGATATTCCTTCTCTTGCGAATGTCAGGTATATGATGAGCATTAATGGAACCACCCGCCCTGAGCCCATTACCGTCTTGAAGGATCCGGTGCTTACTATTATTCGAGATAGCATTCCATATATATACCGTTACAGCGAACGTATCCATTTGCGGGGAAGCGGCTTTCAAATAGGAAGTACGATATCGTTTCACATAGATACAGTATTGATCGCCGCCGGTATCAAGCCTGACTCCAATTATCGGTTCGATCTTTGGCTGAATATTCCGTGGGTACCGGAAGGAAAATACAAAGTATCTGCACGTATCAATGGGGGTGATGTAATAACTGCTGACTCCTCGTTCCAAATATCACGCACATTACGGTATGAATTTGAAGATATGTATCCACCATACTATCAAACTGATGATGGTTGGAGCGGATATATGGGGTTTATAGCTGACACGACCTTTAGTCAGCGTAATACCGGTTTTTTCGGGGCGAAAGCTACAGGGAGACGTATCGGTTTTAACTTTACCCTACCTGTTAGCGATACGTTCGATGTATCGTATTATCATGGGATAGGCAGGAAATACGGCAATTATGACATCTTTATAGATTCTATCCTCTCAGCAAAGATAGTCGGCTACTATGATACGAATTACATCTACGATGTCCAGCGTTCACCAAAGATATTGGGAAATAGATCATTCCTTTCAAAAGGAAAACATAGCATAGAGTTCGTTTGCACAGGTACCCAACCGACTTCGACAGAATATCTGCTTGATATTGATAACATGATACTCTCACCGTCAACTCCGTATCGCCCGTTCCCACCTGATACGACACTTGATGCTCCGACCGATGGTGTCCCGAAAGGTATTATTGTACAGACCTATCCGAATCCGGTAACAAATGGAACACTCATGCTGCAGTTCTCAAGCGGAGCTACCGCTCCGTTGAATGCAATGGTGACACTGAGGATATGCGATGTGCTCGGTGTCGAACGTTTGAGTGAAACATTCTATATAGCGGATAGAAAATTGGAAACCAGAAGTGTCACAGTTTCCGGCTTACATTCCGGTACATACTTCTGTATACTAACTATAAAAAATGAAGGGAAAGAAAAAACAACAGTCTCTTCGTTTATTATTAACAGATAAGTTAAAAATCTTGACCGATAGAGAAGAGATAGATCGGCTGCGAGGATGTGACCATATTCATGCGCCATGCGATATCCATTTTTAGGTAGAAACCAAAGAAGTATGTTCGAAATCCAATACCGGTTGACATCAAGAGGTCGTCAGTAATCACTCTTCCATTCGCCTGCTTTTTGAAAAGATAGAGTTTGTCGTACCATGCAGTACCGGCATCTAAGAATGCTTCTGCGAAAAGCCCAAGAGGTGCTCCTGAGACAAAAATAGGGAAGGGGAATCGCAGTGCGATATTCGAAAGCATATACTTCGTCCCGATCTTTTCGTTAAATGCAAACCCACGAAGCGGTAACGCCACTGCATTCAATGAGATGTCTTGGGGCTCTGTGATAGGATATGCGTAGGTGCTTGTATAGCTGTTGATCCAGCCATCCATACCACCAAGATAGAATAACTGCGGATCCTGCCCGACGCTGAACGCTCCGGCAAAACGTGCGGCTAATGACATTCCGCCGAAGAGTTTGATGTAATGTCTGAAGTCAATAGAGGGCGTTACATAGCCAATGAAACTGTTGCTGATATGTGGCGCTGCAGAAATACTGATATTGTAGCGCGTACCTGATCTTGGATAGAAATATGACCAACTCGTATTATCTACGATATAGGAAAGTGTTGGCGAAAGCGAGTATTTCGTCTTCTTTGCGATAAAAAGATTATCATCAATAACATCCTTTGAGTGTATCTGTGCTGCAAATGAAAGATCTAAGCGTCTGAATCTATCGAATGGATATGATGCCATTCCCGATATACCCCATGTTGTAAATCGCGAGTAGAAGTATGGATACTGTTCATATCCTGGATCGGGGACAGTATAAAGAAAGCGAGCGTAATGATATCCCTGTATTCCGTAGTTCGTTCTATCTGACAGGTTATAGTATGCGAGTAGATACGTCGAGTTTGTCAGATCTATAATAAGGTTCGTTGCAAAGTATATTTGATGGTTGCCAAGTTCATCAGAGAAGAGCATCTGTGCAGTCCCCATCAACCCATACGAGCCCATATACCCGGCTGTGCCGGTAATTATATCTGAAGAGAATTGTACCTTATAACCACGTTCAATATAATCGCCTGAAGAGTCTTTGAAGTTCGTTATGACCGGTATCTTCGTTTCATTTGACGGTCTCATATCAACACGCGACAAGTTTGCGTCAGGGTTATTACTATAGACGTAGTTCGATAGGTCAACGCCTACACCACCATATCCGGCTGTCGTATCAGGTACAGATGCTCTGTCACTATTTGCATGTTTTGCAATGACAGAGTCTGATGCCATCGCCATTTCTTTTTGTTCTGATACAAATTTCGTAAAAGGAAGACTATCCATGTGTCTATCAAGTGGAAAACGCATGACATAGATGTTGTACCCACCTTTATGAACGGCACAAAAAGCAAGTTTTGACCCGTCTTTTGAAGCTGATATCTGTACGATACGTGCAATAGAATTTGTGATAGGGTGGCGTTCTTTTGTATCTAGATTAAATGCGTAGATATTATCAATACCATTTGAATCACTAGTATAGAACAGCGTCTTTTTATCGAATGCCAGTGTTGGTTTTTCTTCGTTTATTCCCGGGGTAAATGTTAAGCGGGTGATAATATTGCTGTCAATATTCATGCGATAGAGGTCCCAGCCTTCACGGTTATAGGCCGCTTGCTCAATACCATCAACAGGGTATTCGCCGGGGATGACATTATCTTTTCTATCACTTGAGAATATAATGAGCTTTGAGTCTTCAGACCAGCATATATCCTGATCGCTGAATACGTCTTTCGTCAAATTCTTGAAAGACTTTGATTCGACCTCATAGATATAGAGATCGCTTGCGCCATCACGATAGCCGATGAATGCTATATATTTTCCGTTCGGAGATGCCTTAAGCTGAAAGATACCATCGAGATTGGTAACAGGAAGTTTCTCTACATCACCTGTCTTTATGTCAATAACAGAAATGGCATCATACCGACCTGCTTTCGAGACAACAGCGACCTTCTTACCGTCATGTGTCCATGCTATACCGGGTGCAAGAAGATGCAGTTCTTCAAAGTCAGCTGTCGAACCGCCGCCGGAAAGAATGAGCTTCGAATCTTTCGGATCGTTTAAGTTTTGTATCCATACATCATAGGATTCATTGCGATCGCTAAGATATGCAACGTACACGCCGTTCGGTGATATTTCCGGAGACGAGTTAAAAAAGTTGTCAAGTTTTTTGTGATCGGCTATGACCTCTGCAAATCTAGAGGGTTCTTCGTATTTGCTAATATCCGGTAAGTACTTCTTCTTCAAGTATTCCTGGAAGTGCTCACCAAAGTCTGCAATGCCAAGTCCGAACGTTGTGCGAAAACCAAGTTCCGGTGAACGAGTCATCTTTACACGGTTGAGTAATTCTCCAACCTTCTCAGGGCCGTATTTTTCAGCTATGTATGCATACATAGTTTGGCCTACACGGTACTGAACGTAACCGCCGAGGCGTTCGAGAGGCGGGACTTCATCAGCTTGCACTGCATCTCGCATGAACATGTCTGTCTCGACATCAAGACCGCCAAGCGATTCATACTCGGCAAGACCTTCGTTCATCCATGTGGGGATCTGCATTCCGCCGCCGGTTAGAAGTGCCTGATACGAACCACCGGAGAACATCAGGTTCAATACAGCATGGACAAGTTCGTGATGGATAACGTG
>DATDEW010000466.1:0-7832 GCA_036522935.1 Kapaibacterium sp. (SeqCode) | reverse complement strand
AATAACAGACTTGGTCTCGGGCTTGGCATGAACAAGCAGTTAGGACAGCATGAAGTACGATTTGGACTTGGGGTTGCATTCCAGAAGAACCTAACAGATATGACGCTCGGAATTGGGACAACCCTTGGTAATATTGTTGCAATTGATGTGGCAACCGCCCACCTATCAGACCTATTCAAATCGCAGGCAACCCTTGATATTGCATTTTCCATAAAAGCGCAATTTAACCTCTAACGAATGAAAATAGAGGTTTTGCTGTTTTCTGTGGCTAATGGAAATTCTAACCCGCAGTACACAGACCATTCTGCCATTTCTTTATGGCGCGCTGCTCTTTCTCTTTGGCTCTGTCTTTTTTAGGCAGTCGGCATCGAGAAAGCCCCTCTACCCATTGCTACTGGTTACCATTGCCGTTCATACCGTCTATATCTGTGCATTTACCCTCGCCGCAGGGCACTGCCTTTATACTAACTTCTACGAGTTCTTCTCGCTGATCGCATTTACAATGCTCTGCAGCTATACAGCTGTTGAGCCAAGAAGAAAAGGACTTGCTGCAGGTACAGGGATGATGGTCGTACTTGCAGGTTTTATTTTTCAGACCATCTCATCGCTCTATACTTCGCATGAGCATATCTCCGATAGTCAGCACTTATTCGAGAGTGCAACATTTAATGTACACATCATTACTATCGTCTTTGGATTTTCTGCATTGACACTTGCTACGATATACGGCTCACTCTACCTGCTTCTGTATCGCGCAATGCGACTCAATGAGTTTGGCTCATTCTTCCATGAGGTGCCGAGTTTAGATAAATTGGAACGGTATGGTGTGCGCTCTTCGATGATCGGATTTTTCTTCCTGACAATATCCATTATTGCTGGCGCTGCTTTAACAGGTGAGATCACCCCCGTAAAAAGCATGAGCGCATATCTGCTTGACTCAAAGACATTGACAACGATACTTATTTGGGCTGTCTTCGGTGGGACTCTTATTTTACATAAGTATCGTAAGCTTGAGGGAAAAAAGATAGTCATTTTCTGGATGTCCGGCTTCGCCCTCTCTATTATATCAATGACGGTGATAAATCGTTTTGTCTCAAATTTTCATAATTTCTTTTAATGCCGAGTAAGCTCTTAGCGGTAGGATTAAGTCATCACCAAGCTCCCGTCGAGCTGCGTGAGAAGCTCGTCTTTTCCGGAAAAGAGATAGCGCACGCATTAGAACATCTTCGCTCTACAAGCGATGAAGCGCTTCTTATTTCTACTTGCAACAGGACAGAGCTATATGTTCGACCGGAGCATGCAGAGCTTACGACCGACTACCTCATCGACTTCCTCTTTGAGGAGAAAAAACTCTCGTCCGATGAGCGAAATACACTGCGTGAGCATTTTATCAAATTAAACTACTGCGATGCAATCATTCACCTCTTTGAAGTAATTGCAGGTATTGACTCGCAAATAATCGGCGATCAGCAGATATTTACCCAGATAAAGGATTCCTTTAAGCTTTCTGAAGAGGTAGGTTCGAACGGGACGTTCATGACAAAGTTTGCTCATGCTGCATTCCGCGTTGCAAAACGAGTTCGTACCGAAACGCAGCTTCTTGTCGGTGCAGGTACTATCAGCTATGCAGCCGTTGAGTTTGCGAGAAAAGTATATGATGATCTGTCAGTTCGGTCGGCGCTTATCATTGGCGCTGGAGAAACAGCAGAGATAGCAGCAAAGCATCTTGTCGAGCGTGGCGTGGAGCATCTTTATGTAGCAAATCGCACACATGAGAATGCCGTTACACTTGTCAATACCCTTTCGAGTGTCCCCGGTTCAAAACGTTTTACGACAATGACACTCTCCGAGATACCAAACTATCTTCCGGAGTGTGATATTGTCATAAGCTCGACCGCAAATGAAAACATCATTCTAAGTGCGGCAGATATACGCACTGCTCTTAAAATGAGACGATCAGCGAGCCCGCTTGTTCTCATTGACATTGCTGTCCCTCGTGATATTGACCCGAAAGCTGCAGACATACCAAATGTCTTCTTAAAAGATATTGACGACCTCTCTGCTATTGTTGATCAGAATCTTGAAGCTCGGAAGGCAGAGATTCCAAAGATCAAAGAGATCATCACAAATGAGTTTAATGATTTTCTTGCAGTCTTTACAAAGCTTGAAGTTGGACCGACTATTAAAGAGCTTCGTGATAAATTTGAACAGATACGTCAAGAAGAACTTACTCGGAACAAGACAAAGTTTTCAGATGCTGAATTTAGCGCAATTGACGATATGACCAGAAAGATCATTAATCGTCTTCTCCACAACCCAACAGTAATGCTGAAGGAACCACGCTCCACAAAGGACGATATGCAGTCACGCATCGAACTCATACGTGCCCTTTTTGCTCTCGATGAAAAAGAAAAGGAGAGCGAATAAACATGCAACAAAAGATACGCATCGCATCTCGAGGTAGTGCTCTGGCACTTTGGCAAACAAACCATGTGAAAGCATTGCTAGAATCTGCACATCCCGGAATCGCTGTTGAGATAACAATTATTAAAACGACCGGTGATCAGATACTCAATTCTCCCCTTTCGGTTATCGGTGGAAAAGGTGTATTCACAAAAGAGCTAGAGGAGTCATTGTTGGCTAACGAGACTGATATTGCAGTGCATAGTCTCAAAGACCTGCCAACCTCACTACCCGATGGTCTAGAGATAATTGCAATCCTCAAGAGAGCGTCTGTCGAGGATGCATTTCTTTCGAACAGTGCCGGCATGACGATCGAGTCACTGCCTCACGGAGCGACTGTCGCAACAGGAAGTCTACGTCGCAAAGCCCAGCTTCTTGCGCTACGCCCAGACCTTAACATCGTTGATATACGTGGCAACGTACCTACTCGTATAGAAAAGCTTCGCAACTCAACATGGAGCGGAATGCTCCTGGCTTGTGCAGGAATCGAGCGACTTGGTTTAGATAAGGCAATAAATCAAAAAATACCGGCTAGCACAATACTCCCTGCCCCCGGCCAAGGAGCAATTGCTATTGAAGCAAGAGCCGGCGATGAAGCTATTTCAGCAATCTGCTCAATTCTTCACGATGACGAGACGACTAAGGCTGTAACAGCAGAACGTGAGGTCTTGCGTATGCTCGGCGGCGGATGTCAGGTACCGCTTGGTACCTTCGCGAATAGTAAAGACGGCATTCTTGAACTTGATAGCTGCATTGCTATGACCGATGGCAAGAAAATGATCCGCGCAAGTGCCATAGGGGGAAAGAATGAATCTCCATCAGCGCTTGGGGCGCGGGTTGCTTCTATGCTTATCGAACAAGGTGGCGATTCTATCATTGCTTCCTTATCAGGAGATGATTTTACTTCTTTAATGGGGACGATGTAAACTATGCCAAGAGTAATACTTACCCGACCCGTCCAGAGATTAACTGCTGACAATACATTTACTTCAATGCTTCAGGCAGAAGGTATCGAAGTGATAGAATTACCAATGGTGCATCTTGATTTTCCGCAGGATACCCGTGACCTTGATTGTGTACTCGGACGATTAGCAAAGAAAGAGTTTGATTATGTGCTTCTAGCCAGTCCAACAGCGGTAGAGTTCTTTCATGAACGTATAACTGAGCTTGGGCATTACGATGCGGTACGTGAAACTGTTGGTTTTGGGACTGTTGGTCAGAAATCAGCCGATAAACTAACGTCGCTCGGATATCGATTAGAACTTCCACTTCCCAATCAAAATGCAGGTGCAGCAGAGTTGCTCATTGCTCTTCGCACAATGAATCTTACGGGTAAGCGTGTCTTGCTTTTACAATCGCAGATCGGGATAAAGGTCATGGAGCGTGCATTCGAGATGGTCGGAGCCAAAACCGAACGCGTTACACTCTATGAGACATCCGGTCCTTCTCTTCATGACTCTGCAATGATTATGCAGCTTCTTGAAGTGCAGGATGGTGTGCCGGTCGATGTAATTGCATTCTTTTCTCCTTCAGCTGCAGAGTCGTTTGTAAAGACGATTCAAGAAATGGGAGTTGACCATTTATACAAACTTCCTACACTTGCAGCTATCGGTGAAACAACTGCATTCGAGATCGGTATGCGCTTGCGTAGACGACCGGAGATCGTTGCCAGAAAATCAAATCAGGAATCTTTAGCTCAAGATATTATCGCTTATATTAAAGAAAATACTACGAATGTCTGAAATATTACAAAATGATCTATTAGTACGCGCTGCACGAGGAGAGAATATCGAGCGTTCGCCTGTCTGGTTCATGCGCCAAGCCGGAAGATATTTACCGGAGTATCGGGCGATACGGTCAAAGTATGATTTCCTTACCATGGTCAAGACGCCTGAGCTTGCGGCGGAAGTAACCATTCAGCCAGTTGATCTCGTCGGAGTAGATGCAGCCATCATCTTTAGTGATATCCTTACTATTCCTGAAGCAATGGGTATGCATCTTGTCATGGAAGAAGGAAAAGGTGGTCCACGTTTTCCTGACCCAATACGTACGTTCGCTCAACTGCGCGACCTAAAACCAATCGAAGCATCTCGCGACCTTGCCTATGTCATGAATGCTATTAAAGTCACTAAAGAACGACTTGCAGGACGCGTACCGCTCATCGGTTTCTCTGGCTCTCCATGGACGCTCTTTTGTTACATGGTAGAAGGCAGCGGCTCAAAGGATTTCCGTCATGCAAAGGAGATGATATTCTCTAATCCTGAGGATGCACATAAACTGCTCGGAAAGATACGTGACGCCGTAGTCGATTATCTAGCAACACAGGTAATGGCAGGCGCTGATGTCATTCAGATATTTGATACATGGGCAGGCATACTCTCTCCCGAAGACTTTAAAACTTTCTCGCTCGATTATATTGGTGAAATTGTCCGCGATGTTCAGGCGATAACCAATCGCAAAGCACCTATCATCGTATTTTGTAAAGGAGCAAATCATTCATTGAGCGACATAGCCGCGACAGGATGTGACGTAGTAGGTCTTGACTGGACCATTGACATTGGTGATGTCCGTGACTTACTTGGTGAAGGTGTTGGATTGCAAGGCAATCTTGACCCAACGCTACTCTATGCCCCGGAATATGTCATGGAACAGCGCGTTCGTGATATTGCAGAACGCATGGGCACACCTAAGGGACATATCTTTAACTTAGGTCATGGTATCTCACCGGATGTTGACCCGGCAAAGGCCAGAGCATTTGTTCGTGCCGCGAAACATGCATATTCACCAATAACAGTAAGTGACGATGAGTGAGTCCATGTTCACTGAGCATAATCTAATGCGTGAAAGAGCTGTTGCGTTCTTTCAGAAGATCCAGGATGATATTACCTCAACCCTTTCTTCTGTTGATGGAGTATCCTCCTTCCGTGAAGACAAGTGGGAGCGACCTGGCGGCGGTGGTGGTAGAACACGAATCTTAGCTGATGGTGCTGTCTTTGAAAAAGCCGGTGTTAACTTTTCTGCAGTCTATGGCGAGTCTCCTAAGCTTCTGAATAAAGGTATGAAGGGTCTTTCATTCTTCGCATCGGGTACATCGCTTGTTATTCATCCACATTCCCCGAAAGTCCCTACAATCCATGCTAACTTCCGCTTCTTTCAGCAATCGAACGGTGATGTCTGGTTCGGTGGCGGTATAGACCTTACCCCTTACTATCTTGATGATGATGATGTACGTCAATTTCATGCAACATTAAAAGAAGTTTGCGATAGACACGACGCATCATACTATCCTCGATTCAAGAAATGGTGTGATGAGTATTTCTTTATCAAGCATAGAGGTGAAACCCGCGGCGTTGGAGGACTATTCTTTGACCATCTAACCGGCAATGCAGATGAGCTTGAAAAGATATTTGATTTTGTTCAAGATGTTGCTAATCATTTTCTCAAGCTGTATGTGCCAATAGTAGAAAAACACCGATCTGATTCATATACAGATGAGCAGAAGCGTTGGCAGCTCTTACGTCGAGGAAGATATGTTGAGTTTAACCTTGTCTATGACAAAGGTACACTCTTTGGTCTTGAGACGAACGGCAGAATAGAAAGTATCCTAATGAGCTTGCCTACACTTGCACGATGGGAATATGACTACTCGCCCGTTGAAAACTCGCCAGAAGACACCTTGTTAAAAGTTCTACGCTCTCCAAAGGAATGGGTATAACAGGATGATAGATTATACACATGTTATACTGTCAGTAGCAATTTCACTGCTAATTGCAGTCGGATTATCTCTATACTCCTACAAACGACTTTCAGCGAATAAGTTTTTTTCGCTATCATTAACAACACTGCATGTTTTTATCATATCACGAGCGGCATACTACTTCGTCTTTACGCTGATGATATGTGCATTCTTCCTTGCCATTATAGTCTTTGGTGTTAGTGGAGAACAAGCACGACTCCTCATTGCCACAGCACCGAAAGAACTAAACGCTTCAACTCTCATCTTGGCTGAATGGGGGAATTGGATGCTGCCGGTTCTTTTCGTCACAATGTTCATTGCAATATTCTCCCTTGGTCAACTGGGAAGACTTGTTTTGCGTAGCATCCCCGAAGAAGGTGCACCAGGCAAAGAGTACGGTTTATTCCGATTCACTTTTTTTCTGCTTGCGTTATCCCTCATTGTCCCACCGCTCGTATTTGCATCACTACTCCTCTTATGAGAACACCGCCAAAAGAAAAGACTGCTGTCGTTGTGCTGCAATTCGGTGGGCCTGATTCACTTGATGCTGTCGAGCCATTTCTCTACAATCTGTTCAGTGATAATGATATCGTCCAGATCCCCTTCTCTTTTCTTCTTCAAAAACCAGTAGCTAAACTCATATCCTCACAAAGATCAAAGAGCGTTCGTGAGAAGTATGGTGAAATAGGCGGTAAATCCCCTATCGTTGAAAAGACACATCAACAAGTTACTGCATTGCAGAAACGACTCGACTCTGAATACGGCGAAGGTGTTATTCCCGTCATACTTGCTATGCGATACTGGAAGCCGTTAACTGAAGAGGCAATGGAAAAAGTACAATCTCTTGGAATCAAGAATATCGTCTTTCTTCCGCTTTATGCCCAATACTCCAAAACAAATGCAGTTTCTTCATATAATGAATGGGATAGAGTCAAACATAGACAAGGAGTAGATTTTAGTGAGAAGCGAATCTATTATTACCATAAGAATGAAAAGTATATTCGCGCATTGAATGAGCGTATTGACGAAGCTCTTGCTCGTTTCACAAAGTCAGATGACGTATATATCCTCTTCTCGGCACATGGAATACCTATAGACCTTGTCTTTGAGGGTGATGCATACCCGGTTCATATAAACGAGACCATGGAAGCCGTCATGAATGAGCGCGAGTTCAAACATCAATACTCTCTTTCCTATCAAAGCAAGGTAGGTCCAAAACAATGGCTTACTCCTTCGACAGAAGAAACGCTTAAGCTATTCGGGAAAAACGGTATGAAGAAGCTCCTCATCGTACCAATAGCATTTGTAAGTGATCATATAGAAACTCTACATGAACTTGATATTGAACTTCGAGAGATAGCAGAGCATGTTGGAATCCATGAGTATCAGGTCATGGAAGGGCTCAATGACTCTCCAGTCTTTATTGACGCACTCTTTGATCTCGTCGAAAAAGAACTCAAAGAGCTTCCCTGATCATTTAAGGATGACGAATTTTCCTCTTACCGGAATTGCATCAAATTCTTTCATCGAAATCAGGTATTGATAAATTCCGCTTTCATAGCCGGAGAGGTCAAGTGATACCAGATTTACTCCCTTTGTCAACTTTCCAAGAGAGTACGTATTTCTTTCAATA
>DATDEW010000465.1:0-13681 GCA_036522935.1 Kapaibacterium sp. (SeqCode) | reverse complement strand
TCATTCATAATCGGGGTTCTTTTCTACTCGGTGGTTTCCCTTGCGATAATCCTCTTTGCAAGTCCGCTTTTCAGTGTACTCGGATTTGAATATGCGACTCTCATCTCGTTGGCAATAAGCATCCACCTGCTTATCTATTCGTCAGAGAAATCCACAACTCCAGCCAAAGGCAACTTCCGTGAAACTCTGAAGAAGATATATCCTGCTGCCGTTCTATTCACATCCATACCCTTTTTCATCGGGATAATACACGGACTTGTGATCGACCAGTGTGATCTGCTTCTTGGTATCGCAATGTATATTCAGGTAGTATTCCCAACAACAATTCTTGCCGTCCTCTTTGGGATTCACTTCGGATGGATGAAAGAAAAACCGACAACTAGACGGCTTTGGGTGTCTGCATTTTGGATGGTCACATTTATCATAAGTCTATTACCCGGATATTTCTACCCACAGATATTTACGTACGGATGGCAATACGGATTTTTCCCGGGTATCGTGTGGGATGCAGCGATGGAGTTGCAGCCGGCATATTGGTGGTCACGATTACTGGTTTTACTATTTGCGGTCGGATTCTTAACAGATGACTATCATCTTATCAAAGCAGGTGCCAAAACTTGGAGAGAAAAGGTAAAAGCGAGACAAGAAAATTTTTGGCATAGCAGTGTGTTTTTTATTAATGCAGCTATTTTTATTTGCTTGGTACTTCTATCCGCCCTTGGCATCACACGGTCTCATGACTATATCACACGAGAGCTTACAAAGACGATAGATGTAAAAAGCAGTGTCATTATTCATTGTACTGATAGTACGTTCACGAAGGATGAACTTACATTGCTTCAATACAAGTGCTCACTCTATTGTGATTCGATTCGCTCCTTTTTTCATATTAAAGACAAACGCCTAACCCATCTTTATATCTACCCTTCCAATGATCTGATGAAGAAGTTCGTAGGTACTGCAAGCGCAAGCATTGCAAAACCGTGGATGAATGAGTTGCACATTGCGAAAGAAAACCTCGGCTCACTCAAACACGAACTTGTCCATACACTCCTCGCACCACACGGCAACTTCCCCTTCGATATAAGCTGGAGCACGGGACTGACTGAAGGTGCGGCTGTTGCGGTTGAAGACAACTATGACGGGATACGCGACTGCGATGACTATTCCGCCCGCATCCTTCAGCTTGGCTTGGCGAAAGGTGTGAAGGAGGTGATGTCATTCTCGGGGTTTGCGGCACAGGCATCCGGTAAAAGCTATACGCTAGCAGGATCATTCAGTAAGTATCTGATAAAGCAATACGGGAGTGAGAAATTTCTTTCACTTTACACTACAAGAGATTATGACGGTATCTACAACAAACCCGTTGAAGTTTTAGAACGCGAGTGGATAACATCACTTCGCCTGCTTCAAACCCCTATGAATAAGTATGACTCGCTGCGAGTCCGTTTCTACTTTGACCGCACATCCATCATCAACGAGCCATGCTTGCGCCGCATCGGACGCATGATGAAAGAAGCGAGCGAGCTTTATGAGCAAGGTCTTTATAATGAATCAGGCGATATCTATCACGATGTACTGAAAGAGGATTCGGATAATCTCGGCGCTCTTCGCGGGGCGACGCTTTCTATGATTCAGATTAATGACGCTTCTGCCGCATTAAGAACGATTTCACAAGCTCAAGGAAGCAATACATACGCGCTTCACACATTCAAAGGCGATTGCATGATACTAAGTGGTAGTGACACAACAAGCGCAATGAAAGAATGGGACGAGTCAATGAGCTTAGAGTTATCTGCAGGCTCTGTGCTCACGGCATACTTACGGTACCACTACCTCTCGAAACTTGATAGCAGTATCTTGAATAGAACATTGGTCGCACTATATTCGCCCAAGCTTACTCCGTCTGATATCATCAATACTGTCGTGATGTCTCAACCTGATACGTCCTCCCTCTATCAACGAATCGGATACGATATCTTGCTCTATCGCCTCTGCCGTGAAGCAGGTAAAATAAATGATGCTCTCAAATATGCAAATGATGCGATAAAAACATTTGAGATAATAGGCACCTTGAATGACAGGCCGTCACAAATAGTAAAAAAAGCATTCGAGGACTTTATACGAACTGCTCGCCCGGCTATGAAGGGTCTATCGTAACTCTTCCGAGTAATGACTCAACCAATTCTTTCTTAAACTCCTCTACAAGCGACTGCCGTATCGAGATTCGCATCTCCACCGTATCCGAATACACACTCTCTAACTTCTCCGCCCCATACTTCGCTATCATCCGTTCAACGCCTGACATATCATCGAAGGAATACGTGAGCCGAAGTTCTTTCATGTGATAGACCGTCTTTATCTGGGCGTCTTCTACTGCAAGCTTCGCTGCATCGGCATACGCTCTGGCTAAGCCGCCTGTCCCGAGCTTTGTACCGCCGAAATATCTTGTTACGACACAGAGTACATTCGTGAGCTTCGCGCCTTCAATGACCATCAGTATCGGCTTGCCTGCTGTGCCCGAGGGTTCGCCGTCATCAGCCGCGCGGACCTGCTCTGCGTTCGCACCCAAACGGAAAGCGTAACAATGATGCGATGCGTCGTAGAACTCCTTGCGGATACGATCAAGGTATGATTCTATCTCTTCTTTTGTTGAGACGGGGTAGAGATCAGCAATGAAACGTGAACCAACGACCTTCAGCTCTGTGGCGCGAAAAGGTTTACTTATAGTGAGATAAAAGTCTTGTGACATTCTGTCGCATTAACATTTGTTTTCGTAGTTTCGTGGGGAAGAATTCACCACCAAGGCACGAAGTCTCCAAGATCACCAAGAAATTCTTGGTGTCCTTTGTGTCTTTGAGACTTGGTGGTAAAAAGATTTGATACGTATGAATATAGGAATTACATGTTATCCGACCTATGGCGGTTCGGGGATAGTCGCTACCGAGCTTGGCAAGTCGCTTGCACAGCGCGGACATAAAGTGCATTTTATCACCTACGCACTACCGATGCGCCTGACAGGTATCGGCTCGAATGCCGGCTCGATGGATTATATTGACAACATCTTCTACCATGAAGTAGAGATGTCAAGCTATCCGCTCTTCGAGTTTCCGCTTTACGAAATGGCGCTTGCAAGCAAGATGGTAGAAGTCACCCGCTACGAAAAGCTTGACCTCATCCATGCACACTACGCTATCCCTCATGCATCAGCTGCACTCACCGCAAAGAACATTTTAGGTTGTGACATGAAGATCGTTACAACACTCCATGGCACCGACATTACACTCGTCGGACTCGAACCAAGCTTCGAACCGCTCATGAAGTATTCCATCGAGCGCTCCGATGCTGTTACATCTGTTTCCGAATTTTTGAAGCGCGAGACGATAGAAAATTACGGTGTCAATAAAGAGATAACAGCGATACCAAACTTCATTGATACTGATGTCTTCCGACCAATCGACAGTCGCCAGCTTCGTCGCTTGCTTGCACCGAATGGTGAGAAGATACTTGTACACGTCTCGAACTTCCGCGCCGTCAAACGTGTGACCGATGCGATCAAAGCATTCAAGCAAGTTCTTGATAGAGGCATCAAAGCAAAATTCCTGCTTGTCGGTGACGGACCTGACCGGTCCGAATGCGAACTCCTCGCACGCGAACTCGGCATCTGGCAACAGACACGATTCCTCGGCAAACAATCAGACCTCGCAGCAATTCTCTCTGCATCGGATGTATTCATCATTCCGTCAGGTAATGAAAGCTTCGGACTTGCCGCACTTGAAGCAATGGCATGCGGCGTACCCGTCCTCTCAAGCGATATAGGAGGACTACCCGAAGTGAACGTAGACGGTAAGACCGGATACATCATAAAAACAGGTGATGTCAACGCACTAGCTGAAAGACTCTATACCCTCTTCACCGAAGAACCGCTTCGCAAACAAATGGGAGCAGATGCACTCGCTCATGCGATCAGCAACTTCACCAAAGAGCAGCTCGTCCCGAAATACGAAGAAGTCTACGAACAGGCGATGAGAGGATAAAACGTTATTTCTCTAATGAAATGAGCAAAAATGAAAGCCGTGAAGATATTCCTCTCTTCACGGCTTTGAACATTTATGAAGTATCTTTAAGATCTAGTTAGGTGTCACATTAAAAGCACCGGCTGTTATACTGACAGTTGCATTACCACCGCTTCCACTTGTCCTGTTTAAGGTACCGCTAAATGTTGCCTTGACTTTCGAACCTAGCTCCGTGACGTTTGCAGTTGCAGTGCCGGCTGCAAATGTCGCAGAATATGTGGTCGACGAACCTGTCCCATAGGTCATTGAGAATAATCCTCCTGAAGTGGAGTGTGTTCCTGTAGCGGTAAGGTTCGTAAAGCTAAGGGTTACCGACTTGCCGGAAGCGTCTGCACCCGCTATGAGATAGAAAGAACTGTTCTTTGCGCCAGAAGCAGCCCACCGGTACGCCGTACCATCAATGGTCAGGGCCATACTATCTTGTCCGACACCATTATTATTGTTGCCGGTATCAGTACTATTATCATCGCTGTTGCACGACATAATAAAAAGGACGGTACAAAGAAGAAGAGAAGAAAATATAAATTTCATGTGGATGACGATTTGGGTTAAAAAAGTAAATTTATTGCGGACAAATATACAATACTTGCAACAGCACCTAAATAAAATGTGATGAATTTGTCGCCTAGCTGTGGTAATCCTTTCACCCCCACAAAACACACTGTTTGCATTTGGTATGGATCACTACCCAACCTGTATTCAATTATCATATTGAATTAATAAGATTTACAGGTAAAAACGAGGTAGATGCGTGGGTGGTAGTGGAAGAAAAAAAGATCTATCTTTGCCCTAAAAAATGTCGATATCATGTTAACAAATCGGACTTGAGCCGTGTCTTATAAGTACGAAAGAAGCTGGCGAACCGTGAAATTTGGAAAGAGAGCACGAACAAGTGGCGGCGCCGTTGAAGTGGCAGCCCATGTTGAGCGTGTGCTTTCTGGAGACGACTCCGAACCGGTCAATCAGCCAATTACCCTTGACCGGGAAACGCAGCTCTTTCATAATTTTCTGGCCGGCGATGACGCCGCCTACCGCGCCCTTTATGATGCCTTCGAGCGTCCGCTGTTCGTCTATTGCTGCCGGCTTATGCCAGGCGAGGACGAAGCGAAGGATGTCTTTCAGGACATTTGGGTCAAGATGTACAAGATGCGCGGCGAGACTTCTATTGAGGTACGCAGGTTCTCCGGGCTGCTCTTTACGATAGCCCGTAACTACTGCCTCAATGCTATCAGAGATAGCAAGGTCTTGAACTATACAAGTTTTGACGATGCGGGCGAGGATAATGATGCATTCATCCGAAGCCGCGACATCGAAACGGCAGACTTGCGCGAACTCCTGCAGAAGGCATTAGCGCAGCTCCCGATGCAGCAAAGGGAATCGTTCGTACTTCGCGAATATGTCGGTTATAGCTACGATGAGATAGCAGACATTATGGGGACGAATACTGCGAACGTCCGCGCCAGAGCACACCGAGCCAGAGAGCGGCTCCGCAAAGTGATCGGCGCATGGTTAGAGTTGAAAGAAAAAGCAAATTAAGTTATGACACAGCACGATAAGATCAGCGCATACATTGATAACGAGCTTTCTCATGAAGCTGAACAGGACTTCTTGATTTCGCTTGCCTCGAACGACGGAGTCCGCAAGGCATTCCGCTCGGAGCTTGTGATGAAGAGCGTTATCCATCAGGATGAGCTTGCCACCCTCCCGAACCGAGATCTGCGAGGTGCTATCCTTGCGACCATCGGTGTAGGAACGGCATCGGCAGTTGCAGGCGAAGCAAGCGCTTCGACCATCGCCGCTGCAAAGCCGGCTGTTACAGGTCTTAAGGCGCTGTTCGCAACCAAGTTTAACGCCCTAATCACTGCAGGTATCGTCACTGTATCAGCCGTTGGCGGATACGTCACGAACACAGTCGTTCATTCCGGTTCAAATGCCCCTGTTACAGCTCCGGCTGTCCAGACAGCAGCACCTGCACCGATGAACACTACAACGCCGATAACGATCAGAACACCGGCTACTACAGAACCTGCGGCAGCAATCGAAGCTCATACTAAAAAATCAGCAGCTCCGAGCAAAGCGCCCCTAACCAAGCCGACGACAAATGCAGTAACAGGTACAACATCAATGCCTGGTGCTGTGACGGTCGTCCCCGAGTATAACAAGAAGAAGTAAGGTATTTAGTTATTACCTGTAATATCATTCGGGGCATGAGGGTTATACCTGATGCCCCGAATGTATAGAAAACCCTTCCTTCGGGAGTATACGAAATTCCCAACCCCTTTACACGAAGAAAATATTATTTAAAATAATTTTTTGTCGAAAGTGGCAAAAAGTTTAGTAAATTCGTGTCCCCAAGTTTGATACAATTATGAATTTTACAATAGAACAAGACGAACGCGGCACGATCTTCCGACCAAAAGAACCACGGTTGGATTCGATCGTAGCATCCGAGCTAAAGGCAGAATTCCTCATTCTTGCCCAACCCGACGTGGAAAAGCTCATTATTGACCTTTCTGATGTCGAATATATCGATTCTGCCGGACTTTCGGCGCTGTTACTGGCACGTCGCCAGATGTCAGCCCATGAAAGTGATGTCCGCTTGGTCGGTGTCCGCCCAGAAGTCCGTTCTCTGCTTTCACTTACACAGCTTGATCGTGTCTTTGGTATCTATGAGACGACAGAGGAAGCTCTTAACGCTCCCCAATTATCAGCAACCATCGTTTCACCGTTTGGCTTGGCAACGGCTGGAGCAGCGGTCGGCGCATCAACACTTGCAGGTATTATGATGGCTGATGGTGGAGAGGATGACCTTGATGAAGACGATGACGACCTTGAGGACGTCGAAGATGATGATGATTATGAGTATGACGAAGATGATGAAGACGAGGTAGAAGAAGTAGTAGAAGAGAAAAAAGAAGGTACTGCCGTCGAAAGTGACGAAGAGGAAGATGATGACCTCGCATACGAAGAAGACGATGATGTCTTGGAAGAGCCCTTCGATGATGATTACGATGAGGATGAAGACGAAGAAGACGATACTCTCGTCATCTAAACTTTGAATCAGTCCGCTCTTCGGGGCGGACTATCTCCTACCTACGGCAGAACGATACACTTTGTAGAAGCTTTTCCTTCCGGCGTTTCAAGCAATAGATAATAACTTCCAGTTTGTTCAATAGTGAACCTATAGCTATACTCGCCCTCTTCGACGAATCTACTGTTCATCAAGCTCTTTACCTTTCTGCCGAGCATATCATATACTGATAACGATACTTTCCCTGCCTGACCAACTGTTAATGTAACTTCACTTGTACTCTGTATCCGTAAGGGGTTCGGACGAGATTCAATGTGCATACTTGAAGGAGCAACTCCTCTGACACTAAGAGCATCAGAGTATTTAATGTTCTTTAAAAACCAACCATCTTCAGATGAACTTGATGTCTTCAATCTGAAACGACTCGTTACACTACGTCCCATCAGATGCTTCATCGATACTGTTTCACCGCGAGGGGAAGATGTCAATATTGAGTTTGTCCAGTTCGGTGAGTATGTTTTGTTATAATATCGCAGTTCAGAAAAATGAACGCCGTTATCAGATGATACTTCAACAATGGCAGAATCACTCACCGCAACCAAAGCAATGTGATCGAACTCTAATGTCTTTGTACCGTCACCGATAGTTACCGGAGGCAACGTGAACCATGAATCAACTCCAGAATGATAATTCACACCCGGCAATGAATCATTCATATAACGAGATGCAAGCTGACCATTATATGATGTCGTATCCCATGCAAACGGAGTGAATGTTGTCTTTGAATCTTGAAATGATTCGGAGTATGACTCAAGAGGATTACCGGCATAGAGCGAAACAGGAGTGGAGGGCTTTGAATCTATTAACTGTCCGGATTCAGTGCGAATCCTACATGTTGCCTCGAAACGACTGAATGTACCTGGTGCTTTTGCAAAAAACTTCTCAAACTCCAAGCCCTTTTGTGCGTCATTTGTATTGATACTATCAAAGAGAATACCATCAATGAAAAAATATATCTTATGCAATCCTTTGATCTCTGTCCCCGCTTCGCTCTTTGATGGCATCCTGAAAGTCACGGAGAAACCATCTGCCAATGCAGAAGACGAGTGTATATCAGGCGGCAGACTTGTAATTGATGCTTTCGGGGAGAACGTTACAATTCGTCGCAAACTTGTATCGCCTGATACTACCTGCAAGATGTAGGTGTAGGTTATATTCGGAGTAACTGTTGGATCAATATATTGTCGTATATCCTTACCAAGGACCTTGTTGAGCCCACCATCACTTCGAGTCAGAAGAAAATGATAGTCCGTGAGTTCTCTTCCAAAAGCGGTTTTAGCATCATACCCCCAAGAAAGAATCGGAAGATTGCTTTCATTTTCAGTGACTATAAAATTCTTTATGACAGACGGAGCATACGGTCTGACTATTGCCGTATAAATATCCTGATCATATCCCGAACGCGAATCAGTCCAGACGGGATACCATACGCTATCATTACCTACGATACCGTTATAATCGCCAAAGAAAGAAAGTGTATCGCCGCCTGCTAGAGAATCCGTGCTGCCTGCTACTGAAGGATTAAATGATACATCTGAAATTCTGGCTACAGCGAATGTCACGCCACCGTCATTCGAATGAGCCATGAACGCATCGGTCAGTTGATTGGTAGCAGCATCCATTCTGCTATCATAGAATACAACTCCTACATCACCAGTCCTATCATCAACTGCTACCCATGGGAAAAACTTATCGGTTGCACTTGATGAATTATCGCCCTCAATTTGTTTTGGTACTGACCATGAGTTTCCCTTATCATCACTTGATGATAATAGGATATGATGCTTCGCGTCGGGTCCCATGCTTGCCCAAACGATATATATTCTTCCCAAATGCTTCGATGAATTATCGATAGCTATCGACGGAAAACTATTGACACGAAGATGTCCTTTAATAATAGGATGCGGATTAGCTGATGACGGTGGATACGGTCTGCCAAGATTTGAATACTTACCAACAACTTCCCGTTTTGCTATGGTCTTACCACCGTCGGTTGAATGAGCAAAGTAGATGTTCGTATCAAACTGATGAAGGTTGAGATACGTAATATAAAGATCGCCGCCGGGACCAGTTGCAGGTATCGGAGCTTGAAATTCGCTTTGTCCGGCAACATCTTTTTTTGCAGACCATGACATTCCGTTATCCGATGAATACGACATCATGATACTTGATAACCCTGCACTGTATTCAGCCCACGTTACATATATTCTATTCTTAAATGTACTTGTCGCACTCTTATCAATTGCAAGATAGTACTTATCGGCAAGAACTTGTGCATTGTTTGGCTGTGATGTATCAGAGGTTACAATAAAAGGATCACCGAAGTTATTACCTCCGTCTGTCGAGCGGTAAGCAGCAATATCATTACGAGGATATGGCGAGCCGCCATTATCAATTCTACCATAGGTATAGAACGCATCGCCGTTCGTATTAAAAGCAACGGCAGGGTCAGTTGCGACGGCAAGGTTTGTTGCAGGGTTGAGCGATGCAGCAGCCCAGTTCAAGCCGCCGTCGGTGGATAGGAATTTCCAAAGTGCATTGAACGATCGGTAATCATTCGCACCGACTAAGATGCGGTTCGGGTCGGTTGGTGAAATGGCAACAGAGGTTTCATTCTGGTCGGCAGCGAAAGCTTCTGAAATATTGATGTTCGGATATTCACCAAATATCGAAGGGGGCAACTGCTGCTGAGGCTGTTGTGGTCTCTGGCGGATAAGACCTTTTGGTCTGCGCGACGTAGCTCCTTGTTTATGGGGCGATAAAAATACACATGACTCCTGTGCCAGCAACGCGGAGGAAAGAAAAAGCAAAGCGAGTATGACGAATGACCTCATCATATATTATAACACACTTCAAGGAGAATCTTCCCAGAGAAAATACAAAGGGCTTATTCTCTATAAAGAGAATAAGCCCTAAAGCTAGAAACAGAGAGCCTTAGGCGGTCTTTGCTTTTGATACTGCCTTTGCAAGCTTTGACTTCTTGTTGGCAGCAAAGTTCTTGGGGACGATCCCCTTACGGGCGAGCTTATCAAGTTTGCTCTGGACTGCCTTTAAGCCGTCCTCTTTCTTCGGATCGAAATCCTTCAAAAGTTTACGCATCTCGATCTTCATCCCTTTGTTGGCGACGCGGCGTTTTTCCGATAGTCTGACGCGGCGTTCCGCTCCTTTATGTTGAGGCATAATTCGTTCTTTTTCCTTCTATTTTGGGACGCATAAAACCCCGTAAATTGCCTAAGAGTTCAACTTTTCCACATTTGACGAATATCGGGAGCTTCAAGGTATTTTCTTACAGTCCCATTATCTTCATAACCCACAGCAAATGCCCTCCCCAGTGCTTCTAACCGTACATTTTGAGTCAAATACACTTTCCTGCCAAGGAACCCGGGGGTACTTCGGAAACTTAGCGTCCCTCTCCTCTATTAGGAGGAATATCACGGCGCGGCTGACCGCCATCAGGCGGGTTATCGCGGCGTTCTTTCTTGCGCTCTCTGCGGTCACGGATCTCTTCACGGATGCGGCGATTGAATTCTTTCTCGAAAACAAAAAGCCGTGCACGCTGACGAGGGTTAAGTATCGGCTTAAGCGATTCATTGAGCTTCGATACTTTTGCTTCTATCTTATCATTGACTTCCTGAATGCCGTTGAGCGTAGGGTCAACATCTGCATCGGTCATATCTCCGCGAGTCAGTTTTAAGAGTTTCACTTCAAGATCATTACGCTGGCGAATAAGCTCGGCAAGTTCTTTTTCGGCCGGAGTGTATGCTTCAAAGAACTTCTTCGCTTGCTCATCGTCAAGAGAAAGTACTTGGCGAAGTTTATTATGCTTCTTCTCCATGATACGCCCAATAAGACGTTCACGTACTTTCGCTTGCTCCTCCGGTGTCAGAAGCGGCTCGTCATCTTGTGCAAGTGTCGGCGCAGCAAACCCAAGCATCACAAGGGCCAGAAGCATATATGCTGCACTAATTAGTCTCGTTCTCATTTCCCATTCCTTTCATCTTCAAATTCATGTGCATCAAGTACTTTCAGTACTGCTTCCAGCTCATCTGTCGTGAGCTTATCATATGTGACCGGAGCGTCCGGCTCACCGATGAGCACTTCATCTATTTTTTCAAAATCTGCTGATCCATTCAGCATGTCAGACTGATCAGCTTTCATCGGTTTGACTGCAGGTACAGTTGGGCGTACCGGTTGTTTTGTTGCCTCTGTTACCTTCGGCGGATTTGTATCCTGCATAGACCGAAGGTTTTGCTGTGCTTCCGGCTTCGTCTGGTTAACGTTAATGTCATACAACGTTTCATTATCTATTGCTTTCGAGGCTTCTGTTGTTGTCGCCTGTCCGGTAGGAGCAGTACTATTATTCGGTCCGTTGAAATAAAAGAATCCGGCAACAACCAAAACCATAACACCAACGAGTACAGTAATTCGCATCGGCGAACTAACAGGAGATACGGTTTTCTTTGGAGCGGTGGCGACTTGCTCGGAAGCGATACGACTCATCAAACGCGACTGAAAGTCAGCGAAGTATTCATCGCTTGGCGTATCCGTGCTATACGGTTCGCCCATCGCCCGAAGCTCTCGCTCGAGGGAATCAATGTTCTTTTCTATGTCGCTTGATTCTTTCATCTTGTTATCCTGCGCTTACTAGCGCCGAAAGATCTATTTTTCCTTGTGCCTGAACGTACTCGCCGATCTTCTTTACGGCATGAAAGTAATTTGCTTTCAAACCCCCGACGCTTGTCCCGACTGCCTGAGCTATCTCTTCATACGGCAGTTCATCGTAGAACCGCAACAAAAATACTTCGCGTTGTTTCGGCGGAAGCTGTTCTATCGCTTCTTCGATGAGCCGCGTCATCTCTGTCTTTTCCATTCTACCGTCGGGTGATAATTCACTTGATACCAATGTATCACCGACATCATCCAAATTCACTGCATTACGTGTCTTCTTTTTTCGCGAGCGATGAATGACTGCATTCATCATGATCCTATAAAGCCACGTATACAGCTTTGCTTCTCCTCTGAAACCGTCAAGCGCTTCATACATCTTGACGAACGTCTCCTGCGCTATGTCGTCGGCTTCGTCATGATTTCCGCCAGCCATTCGCCGCGCCGAGAGGTAGATACGTTTCTGATACCGTTCGACGAGCATTGTAAAGCTAAGGCTCCGTTCGCCGCCGCGGAATCGGGCAGCAAGTTCTTCATCTGTCAGCTTTGTATATTCGTCGCGTAATGCCATCAGGGGTCAGAATCTGATCCTTAAAAATATCCCAAAAATAAGCATTTTTCGGCATTTCCGGTCTCGTTACTCATAATTAGAGCAGAATGGGCTGCGAAGGTTTAAAGCGGAGTTAGGATTTTCTCAATTTCGCAACATTTGTATCTCATCCCCTCCCCATTTTAACTTTTGACTTTTACCTTTTGACTTCCCCCTGAGTACCACCAAAAGTCAAAACATGGGTAGGTAAGTCCTTTATAAATCAACCAACTAAGTTTACACACAACAGGGAAATGATGAATTATGAATGTTGAATGATGAATTGGGTTTAGGGATGGTGCCTTAAATTTACACATTTGGGTGGGAAGGTTATAGGTGGTAGGGAGTAGGTTACAGGAGTGCCCTTAACTGACCACCGACCACTACCCAAAAACCCCGACTGAAGGCCACTTAACTCTATATAATTCAACATTCGTTGCATACACACAAGCGCAGATTTGATTCCCAATTCATCATTCATCGTTCCGCCTTCATCATTTCCCCAAACCAGACTCACCAAACACATGAAACGCCAAACTTCCCCATACAAATATACGAAATAAAAAATAGAAATCCATAAAATCTATATATTTTATGTATAAATACCCGATTTTGACTCCGTAGGGGCACATTGAATGTGCCCGTCTTCTTAGTCCCGATAGGGACGACGGTCAATAGCCAGTGGCTTTAGCCACTGGAAAAGTGTTTGTATATTTGCACAAGCCCTGAAAGGGCGACGGTAAACTTACATGACACCATCATGCCACAATCATACGCCGGACTCTATGTCCATATCATCTTCCGTACGAAAGATAAACATACTCTCATTCCAAATGATATTTTCGATAGGTTAGGTGAATACATTGGTGGTACAATTCGCGACCATGGAGGTACATTACTCGCATTCGGCGGAATGCCTGACCATGTACATCTCCTTGTATCCGTCGGCAGAGAAATGACGATTGCAGATATATGTAAAAAGATAAAAGGATCATCGTCAAAATGGATACATGAACAGTTCGTGCACCTCAGATCATTTTCATGGCAGGCAGGATATGGCGCGTTTAGTGTTAGTCCCTCCGTCATTCCGAAAGTAAAAGAGTACATTGCACACCAAAAGGAACATCATACCAAACGTACATATAGAGAAGAGTTGAAATTATTTTTGGATGAATATGGGGTTGAATATGATGAGCGGTGGTTGCCTGATGAGGATGCGGCGTAACTACCGTCGCCCCTTCGGGGCTTTGGGTGTGTGGT
>DATDEW010000464.1:0-2047 GCA_036522935.1 Kapaibacterium sp. (SeqCode) | reverse complement strand
GTTCCGATCGTTGTTTTCACAGCTTCCATAAACAAATCCTCATAAAGTATATTTCAATTACTTATCGAAAAGGCACTCAAAAGTGGTATTTTTGCAGAGATGATAATCAACTTATCAAAGCGTTTTGTCGATGCGGTCAAGTACTATGCCTTAGGGCTGTGGAACGGTCTTGACGATGACCACTGCTTCCTGTTCGCGTCGGGCATTGCATACAATGTAATACTCTGTATTATCCCACTTTCACTTATCCTCTTTCAAACCCTCACGTTTGTTTTCAGAGATAATATAGATGCACAGTATGTCGTGCTTCGATACATCAGGCAATCCTTGCCCGTCGAAGGCTATGGCTCAAGTATGGAACAGTGGGTTTCCAGTCAGTTTAGTCATGTGATCGACCTCGCACTTATCCCTGCTATGATAGCTTTGGTCATTCTTCTATGGCTATCGAGTGCGCTCTTCTCTTCGCTTCGCACGTCGTTAAATGCCATCTTCCACTATAAGCCCAAACAGAACATGGCAGTACTTAAGCTGTTGGATATAGGCATGATATTCCTTTTTATGATAGTTTTGCTCTTTACCCTTGTGCTTGTACCGCTTGTAGGTGCATTACGTGAATTTGGCGACAAGTTCTTCCCGCAAGTTGCGTCCGAATTCTTTAATAGCACTTTGGCATACATCGTACCTATTTGTATGATGGTTATGATTTTCTTTATTCTATTTAAGACATTGCCGGCGCAACGAATCTCGTGGAAAGTTGCGCTCTTAAGTACTCTCATTACCGTTGGGTTACTTGAGGTAATGCGTTTTCTCTTTGTTCTCTATCTCCAGACAATAAGCGGTATTGGAGCTGTCTATGGCGCATACGCATTTCTTGTCGCAGTTGCTCTCTGGGCATATTATGGCGGGCTTGTATTCCTTATCGGAGCTGAGGTTGGCAAACTCTACCGCGATAGAAAAGACATGTTAGCAAGAGCGATCGATGCCGATGTTACGGCAGCGTAAATGCTACTGTTGATTCTTTGGATGCTTCGATCGTGACTTGCTGCTCTTTTTTGTAATCGGGTTGAAATTTATAGGAAATGATCTTTCCGTTTTCATTCTTCACTTCTTCAACATGCCAGTTATCACGCCAGAGCTTCAATGTGTACGTACCGGGCGGTACGTTCGAGAATGAAAAACCTCCGGAAGAATCTGTCATTGCATAATATGGGTGCTCTGCGACACAGATATATCCTCGCATCCATGGGTGTACATCACAAATAGCTTTGTATATACCCGGCTTTGTAAGTGAAGTAATTTCTCTCGGCGGCGCACCTTCGGGCTGTGCTTCATTTGCTAAGGAAATATCATCATTATAGACATGGAAATTATGAAGTGCATCATCGGAGTTATGCACGATAAGCGACGAACCTCGGCGCATGAGGATCGTATGAGGTAAGAACTCACATCCAAGCTGGTCCATCTTTGGACTTGCATCATACGAAAAATCTTTTCCCTGCTTCACACCTTCAAGCCATACGATACATCCTTTTACTCCACCATGTGTACCAGGACCGCTTGGATTAGGGTGTGATGCGCCACAGACCTCCTGGTCGCGTTGGATCGCAAGGCGAGCAAGATATGTGTCTGTCGGATCAATACTAACTTTACCACTTAGGGTACCGCCATTGGGTAATGATACTACCTTATACCCTGCTGTGGTTTGGAAATCATCATTGATCGGCTCTTCTTGTTCTTTTTTTGAACAAGACAGTAGAGCGACAGAAATAGTAAAAGCAAGAACGATATGTTTCAACACTAATAATTTCATCTATAATACAAACAAACCCCACACTGGTACGGTGCGGGGTTTGAAATGTAACAATTTTACCGTCTTTATTTTGAAGCTGTCGGCTTACCTGCTTTTGGGGTATTTTTTGCTGCTTCTTTTTTTGGAAGCGGCGTACCCGGTTGGTTTGCAAGTGCAGCCGGAGTTGCATTCGTCATTACGGGGCGGTAGTCGCCATTCGGCATAACATACTTATCTACACCATTTATCGTAGCATAC
>DATDEW010000463.1:0-3270 GCA_036522935.1 Kapaibacterium sp. (SeqCode) | reverse complement strand
ATCATCCTCGCAACCATTACATTCATCTCGCTCTATCTACTGATGAATCTTGCCTACTTCTTTATCCTTCCGATAGGAGAAGTTGCAAATGCCGCAGGCGATAGAGTAGCATCAGCAATGGTGTCGAAAGTTATCGGCGGAGCAGGCGGAGCACTTGTAGCAGCAATGATAATGCTCTCCACATTTGATACGACGAATTCAGGTATCCTGACAAATGCCAGAGTCTATTATCAAATGGCATCGAAGAAGTTGTTTTCGCCGCAAGCGGCGAAAGTACATCCGAAGTATCAGACACCATACGGTGCACTCATGATGCAAGGTGCATGGGCATTATGCCTCATCTTTACCGGTTCTTTTGGATTGTTGCTTGACATGTACATCTTTGTCAACTGGCTGCTGTATGTATTTATGGCACTCGGCGTCTTTGTCCTTCGCAAACGCAACCCACATGCAGACCGACCGTTTAAGGTACCGGGTTACCCATATGTACCAGCTATCTTCGTTATTTTTGCCACGCTCTATGTTGTAGTAACTCTGATTACCGATATTATGGCCTACAATGCAGGCGAGAGAGTATTTTTGCAAAGCGTAATGGGACTTGTTCTCGTCTTATCTGGTTTACCATTCTATTACTATTGGAAATATAAAGACCGTGCAACCAATTGATATACTCGCCATAGCCGCACATCCTGATGATGTAGAACTTTCCTGTGCAGGGACGATGATACTTTCTAAAAAGCTTGGCAAACGTACCGGAATACTTGATCTGACTCGAGGCGAACTATCAACCCGAGGGACACCCGCATTACGTCTGAAAGAGACTGAAGATGCAACAAGACTTTTAGAACTCGATTGGCGCGGCAATCTTGATATTCCTGATGGGGATATTGAGACCTCAAGAGAAAACATGCTGAAAATAGTGCAGGTCATTCGTATGTTGCGACCCTCGATCGTTCTTACACCTCATACTCATGAACGTCACCCCGATCATGAACATACATCACGGCTGGCAAAAGAGGCGGTATTTTATTCGGGATTAGAGAAGATCCGAACCTATGAAGGCAAACGGACAACGCAGCTGCCTTATCGTCCGTTACTTGTCATGCATTTTATGCAGACCTATACGTTCGATCCAAGCGTGATAGTTGACGTTTCTTCAGTTTTCCAAGATAGAATGAAAGCGGTAAATGCTTTTAGCTCGCAGTTCGGTGTATCGAAGGCAGGAAAACGAGTTGATGCAGCCAACGAGCCGGATACGTTCTTAACCCAATCAGGTTTTTATGAGTGGATCGAAGCACGCGCAAGACATTATGGAATGATCATCGGAGCCGAATTTGGTGAGCCATTCTGGACGTATGAAGCTGTCGGTACACGAGACCCATTTGCTTTAGTTACAAAAAAGATAGCATAATTTGTTCGTTTCGTTTCAAAAGATAGTCCTCATTTGTCTTGCAAGTTTTATTTTCTTGCAGGTATCGGGCTGTACACCTCCACCAGTAAATATATCACAGCCCAACTGCGAACCGACTCTGCCGCTCTGCCAACCTTCATCGTACAAAGGAAGCGGGGTTGATACGACGATGATGTATCCCGGATACTATGTGTATTCACTTCATGAACTACCTGAACCCTATAACTCTGCTCGAAATGAATACGCACTGTCTCATTATGGTGGTGCTCTATTGGTTAGTTCAGATAGAGAAAGAGTTTATGCCGGGCATCCGCAAGTCATCTATAGAATATCTGATAAAGCGCAGAAAGTATCAGAGAATGATTCGCTTATAGTCTATGGTACGCCGGTAGTTTGTAAAGTTGACGGTAAGTTATATTTTAGCGCAAAAGCACCGAATGACGAGCCCGGCGACTTCGATCTTTATACTGCAGTTTATAATGAGACAACCAATTCACTAACTGATGTGCAGCCTATCGTCGGAATAAACCGCCAGCATACATTTGAATCTCAACCCGCACTAAGCCCCGACGGTAAGACTCTCTTCTTTGCAAGCGATAGACCCGGTGGAATGGGCGGTGTGGATATATGGTCGTCATCAAGAAGCTCTCTGGGACCAAATTGGAATGAGCCAACTTCAATACCAATAGTAAATACACCATGCGACGAGCTCTTCCCTTCTTTCTCATATGACGGAAGTTTTTATTTCTCGTCGAATGGACATCAGACAGTCGGCGGCTATGACATCTTTCAAGCAAAATATGCAAGCGGATCGTTATCTGATGTAAAGAATGCCGGAACACCTATCAATACGACGTATGATGAGCTTTCGGCATCTATCCCGAACGACTCGCTCTTCTTTTTCACGAGCAACAGAACTGCAGAGCACGGTGGATTTAACATATTTTCCTTCAAGCGTTCAAAACTGACTCCGAAGCAAGCAGAGCTTTATGCATCACGACAAAGCATGACGCCGCCTGAGACACGAGTATTTCCTGAAAGTCTTGCTGCCTTAGCGACTATTAGTGCTGACACATCCCCTATTACAGTCAAAGGAAAAGTACGCTCTGCAAAAGATACGACAAAAGCACCGGGCGATGCAACGGTTTTTTGGCGTGACGTCAAGACAGAAAAAGAACTTGGCAGAAAGAAGACCGACTCATCCGGCGATTATACGATCAGCATACCACGAGGCAAGGAGTATGACCTCGGTGCAGAAACGAAAGAGCAGTTTTATGATATCAAGCGTCTTGACTTACGCGACATTCAAGGTCCGGTTATCACTGCTCCAACACTAAGTATCCCGGACACATTACTGCTTCGCATCAACTTCCCTTTTAATGATGATAGTAACCCATACGATTTTATAATTAATGATGATGGCTCACAATCCGGGCAGCAATGGAAGGCGATGCTCGATATTGTAGCTACATCTATCAATACCTATAAGGAAGAATTAAAGGAAGTTGTCGTGATTGGTCATACCGATCACTTCGGGACGAATGCGTTCAATAAAGACCTTGCCTCAAGGCGAGCATTATTTGTGGTATCAGAGCTTACCAGACGCGGTGTGCCAAAGAAGCTACTTCGTATTATTTCAAAAGGAGAAGAAGAACCTCTTCCAATGAAGGAAAATGAGGATGATGAACTCTATCGAATGCGTCTGCGGCGTGTTGAATTTGTAAAAGTGTTCAAGCGGTCAAAGTAATATGACATCGAAACTATATCTTTGGGCTTGTCTATTCGGAGTGGGGTTATCCATCATCGGATGCTCCGGTTCTGTTCCTTACACAGTAACGAGAACAGAAACCGATCATTAT
>DATDEW010000462.1:0-5841 GCA_036522935.1 Kapaibacterium sp. (SeqCode) | reverse complement strand
GATTATGCACAATTCCTGAGTACAAATATACGAAAAATATTGTAATCATTTACAAAAAGCGCATAAATAGTCTGTAATTTATTTATTTTCAACCTCATGCATCCTAACCGTTTCGCCCCTTTGGGGCTTGGTTCGGTTTGTATCATTTTACCAGGGGCTTACGCCCCTGGCTAAAACCTTCCGCCCCGATGGGGCTAAATGCACTCTTCGTCCCAACGAAAGGAATGATATAGTATTTGGGGCTGAAACCCCTCGTAGTCCCAACGAGAGAAATGTGATATAGCCTTTGGGGCTGAAACCCTCTTAGTCCCAACGGGACGAAATGATGTAGCCAGTGGCGTAAGCCACTGGTAAAAAGAAACAGAAACATCATAGCCCCAACGGGGCGACACATCGTTCTGCATCAGGACTTTATACACCCCTCCCCGCGTTCGGTTTATACGCATGTTATCACTTGTAAAACTCTATCATTTCAAAGCAGCGGCAGTGCCGTTGGCTCTTGCGATCTTCCTTGTGATGGGAAGTCTCAATTCCTGCTCCGAGGACCCGCCGACAGGCGGCAAAGATTCATGCGATACATGTAATGTGCCATGTGATACATGCGAAGTACCTTGCGACACATGTGATACCACAAAACCACCATGCGATACATGTAACATAGACAAGGATTCTGCAGCCCATGCTTTTATCTGGACTGAATACACGATACCAACGGAATCAAATCTAACGGGAGCATATGTAGCCAGCGATAATGAAATCTATGTAATTGGTACATATCTTTACCGTTTTAACGGTGTATCATGGAATAAGGTCGATGTTCGTCAAGAAGGTACGGGACGACCATTAGCTTTTCCTGATTTCTCAATGTTCGGTATATCTTCTTCAGACATATGGATTGTAAAATACAATATACTAGATCACTATATTGGCAACGATATAGCGATTGAGTATAGGGAGTATGAAGGAATACAAGCATGTTGGGGTACATCAAGTTCTGATATGTTCTTTGTTGGGTTGAATGGGATGATTGTGCATTTCGACGGCACTACCTTCACAAAGATGACAAGCCCGACAACGAAGGACTTACGTTCTGTGTGGGGTACGAGTCATAATGATGTTTGGGCATGTGGATATAACACTTCAAATGGTGAAACTGTGTTGTTGCACTATGATGGTAATTCATGGGTTGAAGATGAAGTATCAGTAACAAAGGGTGTATATGCAACGGGTGGGTTTAATTCCGTATGGACTTGTGATAGTGCAGGGCATAAATTTGTAACTACAAGTGGTGCAATTCTTATTCGTAAGACAGACAATAATTTATGGCGGAGTGATAGTGGTCTTGTTCCGAATGGTTTTGGAGGTGGAGAATTTATAGGTATCGCTCCTAAAGGGAATACTGCAAATGATTTTATGGTATATGGTCCGTGGGGTTTCGTTACACACTGGAACGGCAAAGCATGGAAGAAGTTTAATGAGTTGTATAACTATAGTCTCCTTACATACTATTCTGCTGCTTTTTCAATGAAAGGTAATACAGCGTGTGTTGTCGGTAGTAAAAACGGAACAAGCTGGATCGCCATAGGTCGTAGAAAACCCTTTTGACTTCCTACTCCAGCTCCTTACAATCTCTCGTGAACGTATAAGCAAATGCACCGAACGATGTGGATGAAGATGTCAGCTTCAGCGAGCTGCGACCGAACTTTGCATTGTTGATGATATTATACATTCTTGGTTCGCTAACTACGACGTATGTATTACTATTTTCTTCGATAATATCTGTGCCTCTATTCTCTTTGGCAACGGGTTTTCCATCTTGTTCAACTAACACTTTAAATCCTTTTTCTGCAAGTGGTTTTATGACAAGGTTCACTTCCTTTGCTTCGTTGTCGATAATAAGTGAAGCATCACCGGCGCCTGTCGGTACAGCGAACTGTCTATCGATCTTCCATTCGCCACTTAGATAGAGACGATCAGGGATGAGTTTTGTCGGCAGAGTGAAGATCGTCGGTTTGCGCGGCTCGAACTTCTCGAGGTTGCCATAATTACTTCTCTCGAAACCGAGATATGTCTCGGGCGTCGGGCGGTAGCAGACTGCGCCGGGCTTATCGGCATCACGTACATGCGGCGTAAGCTCGGGAAGCGTTATGGTGCTGTCGCGCTCAAGCAAGAGTTTTTGTATGAATGCCTCGAACTCCTGATACTGACCTTCGCCATAGTGCTGTGCACGCATTGTTCCTGAAGCGTCGAAGATATACTTTGCGGGCCAGTATTTATTTGCAAGCGAATTCCATATCTCGAATTCGTTATCGGCAATGACAGGGTAGGTAAGCGCGAACTTCTTTACTGCCATCTCCAGATTTCCCGCTTCCTTCTCAAATGCGAACTCCGGTGAATGCACGCCAAGTATGACAAGACCTTTATCTTTATACTTTTCTGCCCATGACTGTATGTAGGGAAGTGTGCGGATGCAGTTGACGCATGTATAATCCCAAATATCAATGAGCACAACTTTTCCTTTGAGCGACTCTTGCAGTTCTTGTGAGGTCGTGTTGATATAACGCGAAGCCTCATAAGCCAGCGGCAGTTTCGGCATCTTCACGTGCTCGTCCTTGAGGTCTTCAAGCGATGCGGCAAGCTTAGCGCGTTCAGGCGAAAGTTCTTTCTTCGTGGTATCCATAGAGCGAGAGTTATTGCAGCTTGTGAAGAGGAAGAGTGCGAGTGATAAGATGATCTGTTTCATTCAATATGATATTCTTTGTCGTCAACATTTCGTTAATGGGACACGGATGAACACTGATGTAACTGATTTTCACGGATTTAATCCGTGTAAATCCGTCAAATCCGTGTTTATCAGTGTCCTATTCCCCACATTCTATTAATAATCAAATGTCGAGTGCCATTGAAGTACGCAATTACACCCCGCTCGGTTTCCCTTTTGATACATACGGGTTTTGGTCAAAAAAGAATCTCCATTGCGCGTCCACGTTTTGCGTGATGCCGACTCGTGAAGAAGTAACTATCTTCTCGCTTTTCTTCTTGTCCGCTCCGACGAGATAGAATCCCTCGCTCGTGAGCATATCTATCCCGCTCTCGCTTGTAGTAAGCGCAAATGCCTGACATATCTTGCCGGGACCCGAAAGCAGGTCAATGTCTTTCTTCGCTTTTATGCGCCGCTCGAACATGGTCTCGATTCCCTCAACAGGCTCAAGACCTCTGATAAGTACCGCTTCGCCAAACCCTTCGCGGTTCGTTACGACGTTGAAGCAATGATGCATTCCGTATGTAAAATACACATAGCTTATTCCCGCATCGGAGAACATCTCTTTGTTTCGCTTTGTCATGCCTCGTGAAGCGTGACATGCTGCGTCATTGAACGTGTATGCCTCCGTCTCGACAATACGTCCTGCAAGCACCTTGCCATTCTCAACTTTATACACGAAAGAACCAAGCAGTTTTTCCGCTACAATGACGGCGCTCTTACGGAGTTGCTCGCGAGTAATATCCTTCATTACCGGATCAAAAATGTTTTGCTATGACTCTTTCAAGCACATCATAGGCGCTGTGAAGGTCTTCAGATGTGGTTGAATATGGCGGAAGCATATACACCGTATCACCTAATGGACGCAAGAGCACTCCTTCTTCAAGAGCAGATGCTTATATCGCAAGCGAAAGAGTATTCAAATATCCTGTTGAGTCCTTCGGCTCTATCGCCGCCATTGTGCCGAGTATTCGTACTGTTGCATTATGTTTATTGCCAAGCGCAGTCATTCGTTCGTTGTGGACGGCATTGATCGTGTTGATCCGCTCAGCAACAGGTTCATTCTCAAAAATAGAAAGCGATGCAACAGCCGCAGCGCAGCTTATCGGGTTGCCCGTATAACTATGTCCGTGAAAGAATGTTTTCTTTCTGTCGTTACTTAAGAACGCGTCATATATTTTCTTCGAGCATAAGGTAACACCTAAGGGAAGAAATCCGCCGGTGATTCCTTTTGAAAGTGTCATGATATCCGGCGAACTACCAGCTGACTCCGAAGCGAAGAAATATCCCGTACGTCCGAAGCCTGTCAGCACCTCATCTGCAATAGTAAGAACAGAATATGTATTGGCTATACGTATAGCTTCGTCTAAGACCTGTTTGCGCCAAGTAAGCATTCCGCCTGCACCAAGCAAAAGCGGTTCATAGATGAACCCTGCAATAGAAGGATTCTCTCGGCACTGTTTTATCAGAGTATCCAGAAATTTCTGTTCTGCATCAGAAAATGCTTCGCTATCATCTGCAGGAGGAGTCGGGAAGGGAAGCCGAACAACATCGAAGAGTAACGACCTGAACGGAAACGTGAAAGTCCCGCGGTCGCTTGCTGACATTGCACCGAACGTATCACCGTGATAAGCATTCTCAAGCGCAAGAAATGTTGTGCGCTCTTCTCCTTTATGATCCCAATACTGCACACACATCTTTAGCGCAGCTTCAACGGCAGTTGAGCCGTTATCGCTATAGAATACTTTCGTAAGTCCTTGCGGCGCTTTCTCTATGAGCTTCTTTGCAAGCACAGAAGCGGGTTCATGTGTATAGCCGGCGAAGATAACTTGCTCAAGTGTTGTTGCCTGCGCTGCTATCGCAGATGCGATGACGGGATGTGCATGCCCGTGAAGTGTTACCCACCATGAAGAGATAGCGTCGAATATTTTTTTGCCGTCAGATGAGTAAAGATATGAACCTGATGCTCGCTCTATTGCTGTCGCATTTGGCGAGAGCTGCATTTGCGTGTATGGATGCCACACATATTCGCTATCAAATTCATGCCAATTGTTATTATTCATGCTAGAGGAAGAACCGAATCAAAACGAGAAAAATGCTCACGGTAAACTCGGCGAAGAGAATCAGCCGTAATAACTTCAAGCGGCGGTATGCGGCCAAGTATCTCAATACTTCCGTAGTGAGTAACTGAACGCTCAACATCATCATTGATACTTCCTATCATCACACAGCCGAGTATTGGTATCGAACGCTTGCGAAGTGCTTCGATCGTAAGCAGAGTATGATTTATTGTGCCGAGAGCGGTTCGCGATGCAATGATAACGGGCTTTGCCCACATTGCCAAAATATCTATTTGCAACGTGTTCTCATTTATCGGGACAAGCACGCCGCCTGCAGTTTCGATGATTAGATGCTCTAAAGCAGGAGGTATAAGCGAACGTTCATCAATGTGAACACCGTCAATGCGTGCAGAGAGATGCGGCGAAAGCGGTTGTGTGAGCCGATAGTTTTCGGGAAAAATTCTTTCGTCTGTGCACTCGGAGTATCGTTTTACAGCTTCATTATCCGTTTCTGTTGTCGTGCCCGATTGTATCGGTTTCCAATATAAAAATTCTTCATGGCTTGCCATCAATAGCGAAGAGAGAACCGTCTTGCCGACGTTCGTATCTGTTCCGACTATGACGATCGTTGACATTAGTTTGCGTACTTCTTCTCAAGTTCGGTAAGCGAGTTCACAAGCAGATCAAGTTCACTTTGCGTATGGTCTGCATTTATCGTAATACGAAAACGTGCTGTCCCTTCGGCTACCGTTGGCGGACGTATCGGGCGAACATCCATTCCCATGCGTTGAAGTTCTGCGCTGACATTGCATGCCATATCATCTGGTCCAATGATAACAGGTATGATCGGCGATCTGCCTTCAGGGACAGTCCATGTCTTAAGTGAACTTCGGAGTGACTCACGAACGAATGCAGAGTTAGCAAAGAGAGTACGGATGCGCTCATCGCTCGACGCTATTTTTTTTATCACAGCCGATAGCATTGCCGGAATGATGGGAGGCAATGCAGTTGTGAATATCA
>DATDEW010000461.1:0-2496 GCA_036522935.1 Kapaibacterium sp. (SeqCode) | reverse complement strand
CCATGAGTGCAGGGTCAGAGAGTTTCCCCTCGACTTCGACAAATTTGTCGTGTATGGTTTGTAGTTTATCAAGTAGCATAAGCGGCGTGTAAACGCTGCCGGCACTATTCTTACTCCCGAAAGCAGAAGAACTTCAGAATCTTTGCGGATATCCACAAATGCATAGGCAATACTACCTATTTTTAGAAAAAAAGGAATTTGCCGTGTTTAAGTTGGGTTTTTGTGCCCGTAATTATTTACAACTCACTTACGATCACATATTATATTATGAAAAACTCATTTATCTCGTTTATGGCTCTTGCTTTTATGGCATCAGCAACGCTCATCGGATGCTCCGATGATCCGGCTACGCCATCAAAGGCAGGTACGTTCTATGGCGAAAAGCAAGCGCTTGGAAATGACAGTGTCCAGTCATATATCGAGCTTAACGATGCCGGCGAACCCGTTTCCGTTGGTATTAAGTTCGGCGCTGCAGCAATTCAAGGGTTGGATACCAATGCCAAGATGCTTATGCTTGATATGCCAACCGGTGCTTCTGTAGCTCCATACACATTCTTGCAGGTAGATTGGAATCCGTTCGGTCATCCGCCGGTCGGAGTCTATACACAGCCGCATTTTGATTTCCATTTCTATATGGCACCTCAATCGGAGGTCATGAATATCCCTGCACCACCAGCGTTTGATATGACGCCGATGGACACGAAGTATCTCCCTGCTAACTACATCACCGATAGCGTTGCTATTCCAATGATGGGTGTGCATTGGGTTGACGTAACCTCTGCTGAATTTAACGGCGGGGCATTTACACAAACATTCATCTATGGTACATATAAAGGGAATGTAACCTTCATTGAGCCAATGATAACCAAAGCATTCCTTGAGTCAAAGCCGGATACAGCGATCTCGATCAAACAGCCTACAGCATGGCAGAAGAGCGGATACTATCCGAAAGAGTATCATATCCACTATGATGCCGCTTCAAATTCATACGCAGTAGAATTACACGACCTTACCAAGAACTAAGAGTTAACTCTCTCTCACGAAAAGACCTCTCTGCAATGCAGAGAGGTCTTTTCGTTTATAAAAGAAAAAAGTCTGTTACTGATAGGGTATGATATTATCTACCTTATCATATCGCTGAATAGTGTTGAGTGCACCAAATCCCTGTACGATCTTTCCCCATATGGTGTATCTGGAGTTTAGATGTGGCGTTGGCACATGTGTTGCAAACCATTGTGAGCCCTCTGTATCTTTTCCGCTTGAAGCCATTCCGACGACTCCTATCTCGTCATAATACACATTTGAGATCTCTCGACGAATAGAATATCCCGGACCGCCAAAACCTGTTGCTGTACGGTCGCCGCCCTGAATTACAAAGTTTGGGACAACCCTATGGAAATAGTTTTGTGCAAAGTAGTTATCTTTGAAAAGCTTGATCATGTTCAAGCAGGTCAAAGGAGCATTATACTTGTCGAGTTTGATGAACATGAACTCCGGTGCATACTGTACGAGTATCGTGTCAGGTGAGTTCTCAAGCAATTCCCAGTTGATGTTGCTCTTGCGTATCGAAGTGGTAAGAGGTTTTTCAACGTCTGATCCAAGTGCCTTTAGCGTTACGCGGGCACTATCAGCGAGCGCTTTATCTGACCATTCAGTGCTAGCCCGTTCATAGAGCTTTCGTACCTTTGTGACGATATCCGTGCCGGAGGGCTTGAGCCACCGTACTGCCTGTAGTATAGAATGAAGCTGGTCAAAAAACTCTCTTGATGAAAAGCGCTCGATATATTGACTTGTATAGTCGTTCGCTTCGATCCGAAGAGATGAGTCGGCAATAATAGATGAATCTTGAATATACTCAAGTGCTGAAGTTACAATTGCAGGATCTGCAAACTGACTTGGTAATCGGATCAGAAGCTTGCGGTATGCGCTTGAAAGTTTTTCTTCGGCAAGTTCGTTCATATAGACCGAGTCTTTTTTTGCAAGCTGCCAGTTCACGTTCAATGCTTCGAGCGATGGATGCATCTCTGACTCGGGTGATTGCAATAAACGCATAAGGAGTTGCTTAAAACAGGTTGTGTCTTTTGCTACCCCAAATCCCTGCGTGACTATGGTTGAAGCACCTTTATGACGATAGGTATAAATATCTGTCATACCTCGATACACCTCTATCGACTTTTCAAGACGCGAGAGCGTCACCATTGCCTGGGCTCTAATGCGAAGCGGCATTAACGAGTAGAGTTCATTCTCTGTCTTGAATGTATGGAGCCAGTCGCGAACGGTCAATGAGTCGCTCAATGAGAGCTTTCCTGCTGCCGTCATAGCGTCAAGCGTCATAAGAGCGGCATTTGCCGTATGTTCGGTCAGTAGAGATTCAGTAGAAACCGCATCAACTGTTCTGCGAATGATATCAAGGAGGGTAGAATTCATTCGAGGCATACGAGAGAGTGCATTTAAGATCGATACTTTTACTCTCCATTCTTGCTCACTCCGTGCTGC
>DATDEW010000460.1:0-5373 GCA_036522935.1 Kapaibacterium sp. (SeqCode) | reverse complement strand
AGTTATCCGGTGGCGAGGCACAGCGAACGGCTGTTGCCCGAGCATTCATCATGAATCCCGCTATCGTTCTTGCTGATGAACCAACAGGTAATCTTGACCTTGAGAATAGCAATAAACTCTTCTCGCTGATATTAGACCTCTCGAGGTCGAGGAATCAGACATTTCTTATCGTAACGCACAACGCTGATCTTGCAGAACGCGCAACTCGCCGACTTCATCTTGAAGGTGGGATATTGCATCAGTAACAAAGACAAAGGGAACGGCGTAACGACCGGCAGGGTTTTCAACACGTTATTAATAACACAAGGTAATGGCAACACAACGTCCGCAAACTCGTCAACGTACAACTGTATCAAAGAGCAGCACGAAGCAGTCTTCTGTTCGTCCTTTTCAGATGCCCTTCGAGTCGAAGAACATCATGATCATCCTTGGTGGTATCCTTTTTATTACCCTTGGTTATTTCCTTATGTCTTCGGATGAAGTCATGGGTTCGATGGCTCTCAACGTCTCCCCGATCATCTTATTGCTTGGCTACCTCGTAGTTATCCCGTTCGGAATTATGTACGGTTCAAAGGGAGCTAAGAGAGCAGAGAACGCTACGCCGGAGAATTCCTAAGAGTTACTCTCCTCCCCGAGAGAATTCTTCCAATAAATTCACCGTAATTCTTTTTTGAGAGCGTTCTATACGAACGAATTCAGGACTGTTCCTATGAACAAGTCTTTCTTCGCCACCGGGTAAACCGATAGAGATAATATTCCCGCTTGGAAGTTCTAATACTTCAGTCACTACTCCTACTTCCGAACCTGTCTTTTCGTCGATGGCTTTCATCCCGATCAGCTCGTCAACATACGCTTCGTTATCAGGAAGGGGCAAACGCTCTGATTCGTCTATGAGGATCTCATAACCTCTGAGAGCTTCTGCCGCGTCGCGATCATTGATCTCCAGGAACTTGATGATCAGTCCGTTAGAGCTGTTACGGACTTTTTCAAGGGTAAGCTTTTGCTCGGTCTTTCCTTTTATGTTTACGGTCTTCAGTTTTTTAAAACGTGAATCATCAAAGGTATGGCTTTGCGCCGTCACCTCGCCGCGTACGCCATGCGGTTTGCGAATCCGAGCTATGAGAATATCAGCCATGTTGTTTAAAATACAAAAGCCCCGAGGGTTCGGGGCTTATTGTGAATATTATTCGAATTACTCAGCTGCCGGAGCTTCAGCCGCAGGTGCTTCAACAGCCGCTTCTGCGACTGGTGTTACCTCAGCGACAGGTGCTGCTTCAGCCGGAGTCTCTGCAACAACTTCAGCAACTGGTGCTTCCTCGACAACCGGAGGAGCTGCAGCAGCCGCAGCAGCTGCAAGTGCATCTGCCTTTGCTTTTTCTTCAGCTTCTTTTTTCTTGCGAGCAGAATCCTTCTTTGCTACGATCTTACGTGCTTCTGAAGAATCTCTGTTCTCTTTCCACTTTGTGAAGATCTCTGCAGCGCGAGCCGGCTCGATCTTCTTCTTCTCTAGATGCCACTTCAAAAGAATACCTTCTTTTGAAAGGAGTGAGCGAACTGTATCAGTCGGCTGTGCGCCAACTTTGAGCCAGTACATTACACGCTCTTCATTGAGGTCTACGATCTTGTTGGTTTCGTTGGTCGGGCGGTACTGTCCGAGCGCTTCGATGAAGCGTCCGTCACGACGTGAACGGCTATCAGCCGCGATGATCTTGTAGATAGGGAGCTTCTTGCGCCCCTGCTTTGCTAAGCGAAGTTTTACCATAGTTATTTATGTTTTAATGAGTGACTGATACTTGAGAGGATGTCTGACAGGGCGCCGAACTATGGAAGCCCATTAGCAGAGTCTCTCAAATGTGGGGCGTATAACACCAGGCAGGTCAAAAGATTTCCCTAAACAAGCATTTCAGCCGTTATTTGCGTCATTTCATTGAGACGCGAAAGCGTCCTGCGGTACTTCTTTGTATCACCACCGTTCATGATCGTATGATGGAAAATCGCGGAAAGAGGGACTTCTGAAGAGACGACAATGGCGATATTGTCATCATAGCATTTATCAATAAAATAGACAAAACGGAGCGCTTCATGAGGATGTGTAAACTCTGAAAAGCCGGAAATAGTAAAGCCACTAATAGAGGAAAGCAATGACCGAATCTTCATCGGATGAGCGGAAGAAAGCAGATTTTTAAGGTCTTTATAGCTAATGCTTACAATACGTTGCAGCTTCTCATTCAAGCTATTTGTCGCACCTAAATACTCTTGCTTGTCTTCACCTACATACCATGTTGAGCGTTCGGTCTGATGAAGGTGGTGTGAAATTCGGTAGTCTTCCCCATCAATGCGAACCTGCCTGAATTTCTTTGCCATCTCGCCTATTTCCCGACGGAAATCTTCGTCGGAAAATCGCTCTTCCCCGAGAGCTCCCGGCGGTGTATTTGAACTCGTGATGATATGAACTCCCCCGTCAAATAGCTGCCCTAATAGATTAGTCGAGATCCGTGAGTTTGCTGGGTCGTCAAGCTCGAATTCATCGATGATCAGCAGATCGAAGCCTTTAAATGTGGCAAATGTCCCATCGAGCTTCTGCAAGCCGACAAGATACATCAACTCCTGAAATGAAAGATATGCCTTCTTTGAAGATGCAAACAAATGATAGCAAGAAGCAAGCAAGTGGGTCTTCCCCACACCAAAACCACCGTCGAGGTAGATACCGCTTCCCTTTGGTCTTACTTTCGATGAAAATATTGAAAAAAGAGAGGTTTTGTGGTTAGCCTTAACCTCGACGTCTTTTATGAAATGGCGAAGGATATCAACCGTTCTTGATTGTGATTGAAACCTGGGATCAGGAATATAGTTTGAGAATGCTGCCTCCTTGAAATGCGAAGGAGGCATGAGATCAGAAAGAATCTCGTCAAGTACAACAGGCGTATTGGCGCGCCTGATAAGCTCTTCTATTGTAATAGTGTTTGGCAAGGAGTATTATGAAAGTTCGGATAATGCCAAGAGATATGTTCCTGTCCCCCACCACCACTCTCCTTGCGAAAGAGATTTGTAGTATTCTATCGTCCCGGGCCATGTGCCTTCAGAGACGCCGAGGAATTTGGATTCGATGTCCACATGCAACGCAAGCCCCTGAATACACTTATCTATCAACGCATTGTACTCACTTGCAAAGATACCCAGCTTTTTACCTCTCAAATATGCAAAGAGATACATTGCTGAGGCAGATGTTTCTTCGTATGCAGAATCATCATCAATGATGGTTCGCCAAAGTCCGTTCGGCGTTTGATATGTACTTAGCTCTTTTGCTAGAATTATAAAGTCATTTGAGAGCTTCTCGTATTGAGCGTCTTTCTTATCCAACACAGAAAGTAGTTCTGCATATGTCATCATTACCCATCCATTGCCTCGTGCCCATGAGCCTTCGCTTCGCGAACCACCAAGATTTTGCTGGCAATGGATATAAAAGGGCTTATCACCATCACGCAAGATAGCAAGATGCTTTTCTATTTGAGAAAGAGCGTCCTCTTTCCACTCTTTACCAAGATACGCACCTAACTTCGATAGCAATACTGATGAGTAATAGACAGTATCTATGTAGATATTTGGAAGGTCAATGTTGTGGAGAATTACTCCGTCACCATTACGCAATGCCTTCTTAGTGATGACCTCATAAATCTTTTCTGCAGTAGCATCAAGTTGAAGTTTCGCTTCGGGGAATACTACTGACACTTCAGGATAGAGAAGAGCGAAGCTCCACGAACCACAAAAATAATGAGGATGGATACCTTCGGCTAGATGAAAACGAAGCCAGCGCCAGAGATACTCTTTAACTTCCTCGTTCTTTGTCTCCGAGTAGCTTCGGAGCAGGCCGTACATCGCAAGCGACTGGCCCCAATCTGTTGATTCGGATTCCGGACGATGCCTATGGCACCACGATAGCGATACTTGCTCGAGAAGTTCTTTACTGGACACAACAGCTTTCATTAGAGAGATCGAACAATATCTACCGCGCTTTTGGCTCGTTGTTCTATTTCGGCGAAACGACCATTAGCGGCGTCATTTTCGGATACGAGCGGTGTGCCAAGACCGACGGCTTTTACACCGGCTTCAAAGAACTCCTTCATGTTATCGAGCGTAACTCCGTTCGTAGGAATAAGCCGAAGAAAAGGCATCGGAGCAAGAAGAGCTTTGATATATGCAGGTCCCAATCCCGTCATTGGGAATGGCTTGACAAAATTCACACCATGAAGATGTGCTTCGTATATTTCATTAGGGGTTAGCGAGCCGGTAATTACGACGACATCATTTTCGCTGGCAGCTTCAATGACATCGACTTCACAGACAGGACTGACCAAAAATTCCGCACCAGCTTCGATAGCATTGCGGGCATTCTCGTCTCCGAGGACTGTCCCGGCACCAACGCAAACACCGGGGTACTGTTCTTTGATGTTCACAATATGCTCGAATGCATTCGGAGTATTGAGAGTGATCTCAATGAGGTTTATACCTCCGGCAATAATCGCCGCCACTACTTCCATAAGTTTAGAGTCATCCTTCAAGCGGATGATGCCTATGACCTTTTCCCGAAGTATTCTCTCTTGTATTTCCTTCATAGATGAAACTTGTTCGGATTGATACCCATATAAGTATCGTTCTAACTACGATAAAATAAAATAAGTTACTACGTTTGTTCGTACATCGACTTTACGCTTTTGGCATCTTCTTCTTGTTCTGTGCTACCTATGCACACGGGCAATTTGCACCATCCCAGCTAATTAACATCAATGCAGAGAACCTTGAGAATAAGATAATTAATGGTCAGGAAGTGATGATCCTCACGGGCAATGTTCGATTCTCTCATGGTATGATAAGCGGTTCGTCGGATAAGGCAACCCAGTATAAGGCATTAAACAAAGTTATCTTAGAAGGCAATGTAGAAATACGGCAAGACGTCATGCTGCTGAAAGCACCGAATGTTGAATACGACGGTATCACTGGTAATGCAAAAGCCGAGAATGGGGTCTATTTATCTGATAGAGATGCATCGGTTACTGCAAGGAAAGGATATTATAACCTCAACTCGCAGAAAGCGGATTTTGAAGGGAATGTAAAAGCAAATCAGGTCGGGACGTTTATTTCATCTGATAAACTTTCCTATTTTCGATCATCTCAAACAACCTATGCAACGGGCAATGTAGAAGTATTAAGTGATTCCGGAAAACTCACAGCTAATGAGCTCACTTCTGTTCGTCTTACAGGCGAGACTGTTGCAAATGGGAACGTGATCTTGACGAATGACACGACAGAGCTTTACTGTGAGAATTTTTACGATTCTAAACTCAGTGGCTTGACAACCGCAAGCAACAACGTTTC
>DATDEW010000459.1:0-6030 GCA_036522935.1 Kapaibacterium sp. (SeqCode) | reverse complement strand
TCGCAAAACGTCTCATAGATTATGGCTTCCATGCACCGACCGTATCTTTCCCGGTTGCAGGTACACTCATGATAGAGCCGACGGAAAGCGAATCACTCCACGAACTCGATAGATTCTGCGATGCAATGATATCTATTCGTCATGAGATCGCAGACATAGAGGCGGGTAATGCAGACAAGACAGATAACGTCTTGAAGAACTCACCACATACTGCTATTCATGTTATATCTGATGATTGGAAGCATTCATACTCACGCGAAAAAGCTGCATACCCGAATCATTGGGTACGTGAGAATAAATTCTGGTCACCAGTCGGTCGTCTCAATGGCGCGTTTGGCGATAGAAACCTGATATGCGCATGTCCTCCGATCGAAGAGTATATGACCGAGGCAGTTGCCTAAATGACTGTAACGATCCTTCCGGCATCAAGTGTCGAGTCGGCACCAAGCCGGAAGGATATTCTTCTGCCTCCCGATAAATCAATACTCCACCGCGTCCTGATCATAGGCTCGCTGACCTCGTCTCGTATAACTATTAAAAATATATCTTCGGATATGATACCCGAAGATATTCATAGTACGATTCGAGTACTACGTCAACTTGGCGTTAAGATAGAAATAGGATTGTCATCGATCCATCTTCAAGGTGTTGGCTTACAAGGTCTAAAAGCTCCTTCAAAGCCGCTTGACTGTGGTAACTCCGGGACAACAGCACGTCTGATGATGGGCGTGCTTGCAGGTCAGACATTTGATTCAACGCTTGTTGGGGATGAATCTCTCTCCAAGCGTCCGATGAAGCGTCTTGCAACACTCTTGAATGATAATTTCGGAGCAAATATAAAATGCTTGGATGTGGATGGTTTGCCTATTACAATTCATGGTCAGAAACTACATTCAGGTGCGAATCCAATTTCTGTTCGTTCAGCCCAAATAAAGTCAGCAGTATTAGTAGCTTCGCTCTATACTGACTCACAGGCAAAGATCACTGAAGAGGTTACCTCTCGTGACCATACCGAGAGAGTGCTTGACGCATTTGCTTTATTTACTACCGACAAAGAACTCGAAAGTGATATAGAATATTTTCTTCCAAAGGACTTTTCTGGTGCCTCGTATTTTATCGTTGCTGCTATACTATCGAAGTCAACTCTTACTTTAAAGAGTGTATCTCTGAACCCCACTCGAACAAGATTTCTATCTATCTTGCAGAATTGTGGTTTAAAAGTTACTTTGATGGATAAGCAAAGTAATTGGGGAGAAGAGTACGGCGATATTGAAGTTGATGGAGCATTGTTTGTCAGGATCGGTCAACATAACTTTACTGAAGAAGACATATCGCTATGTATAGATGAGTTGCCTCTGGTTGCAGTGCTTGCATCGCAATGTGAGGGGACAACTACAATTCGTAACGCTTCTGAACTTCGCAAAAAGGAATCCGATAGAATATCTGCTGTTTGTGAGAACTTGCGACTCTTTGGAGTAAAAGTTGAAGAATACGAAGATGGCTTCTCGGTTTCGGGTGTAGCTGATATACATGGGGGAAGTATCAAAGCATCTGGCGACCACCGCATTGCAATGGCATTTTCGCTTTTAGGTCTGGTTTCGAGCAAAGAGGTAACTATTCCGGACGCGGAGGTTGTTTCTATCTCTTTCCCGGCATTCTTTGAACAGCTTTCTCATTTTATAGGCAACTCTGGGAGTACAAGATACGCTACATATGACGTTAAAAGCAGCTCTTCTCGGTAAAGAACTATCGCATAGCATCTCTCCTCAAGTACATGGTTACATTTTTGATGTTCTTCGCAAGAAGCTCAATTCTCCGTACAAAGAAATAGAGTATTCTTCTCATGAGTGTGAAGGTGATGCAGATATCAAGTCTTGGATACTCTCGGCATCGCTTAAAGGGTTTCAAGGCGCGAATGTTACAATTCCCTATAAGACACGGGCTGCTAAATATGCTTCCATTCGTTACGGTGCTACTGCAGCAATAGAATCAGCGAACTCACTTCTGTTTCATCAGACGATCACAAAAGCTACTTCGACCGATGGTCCCGGCTTTTTTGCATCGTTACTTCGCGAACATCCCGAATTCAATCTCGAGAATTATCATTTAGTCCTGCTCGGAGCAGGAGCCACTGCAAAAGCAGTAGTGTACGCTCTATGCACAAAGTGGATGCCGATGTCGCTGACGATCGTTAATCGTACAAAGGCAGAAGCCGATAAACTAGCAGAGTTCTGTGTAGCCGAAGCACCGGGACCGACCGTTCGTGTAATGAGCTACGATGAATTCATGAAGGACGGGTATGCAATTCATTATCGCATGATCATTCAGGCAACTCCGGTTGGGAATGTCTCCCATCCGGGCAACCTCATTGAGGGCTTTCACTGGCATGAGACCGACCTTGCAGTTGATCTTACCTATAATCCTATTGATACAGAATTCTTAAAGCAAGCACGCGAAGCGGGTGCAAAGAGTCATGACGGACTTGGGATGCTCGTAGAGCAAGCAGCATATAGCCAGTACTACTGGATGAAGTCAGAGCTACCGGAAGCTTCGCCGCTCTCTGACGATGAGTATTACCAGATAAAGCAACGCGCCGCACTCTTACTCCAATAATGGGACGACTACGATATCTTACTGCCGGAGAGTCGCATGGCGAATCACTCGTCGGGATTCTCGACGGTATGCCCGCCGGTCTTTCGCTTATCGCAGAACGAGATATTGATCCCGTGTTAGCCGAACGCCAAAAAGGGTATGGCCGCTCACGCCGGCAGCAGATAGAGAATGACAAAGCGAAGATACTCTCAGGGGTAAGGTTTGGAGTAACGACGGGTGCACCGATAGCAATCCAGATCGAGAACAAGGATTGGGCAAATTGGAAAGACAAGATGTCGGTTGCAGGTGAGCCACCGAGCGACCTCAAACGAGTTACAGTGCCACGCCCCGGGCATGTTGATCTTGCCGGAGCGATAAAGTACGGTCACACCGATGACGTCCGCAACGTCTTTGACCGTGCAAGCGCACGCGAGACAGCAATGCGAGTCGCTCTCGGTGCAATCGCAAATACACTTTTATCGGCTGTTGGTATCACTTCACTTTCATTCGTTAGAAGTATTGGTAAAGTACAGACAGATTCAGTCGTCACAAATGAATTTAGTGAGTCTACCATGAACTCACCTGTAAGATGTCCAGACGCAAAAGCTGAAAAAGAGATGATGTCTCTTATTGATGATGCAAAAGAAAAGCAAGATACACTTGGCGGGGTAGTTGAAGCTGTGTTTACCGGACTTCCTATCGGCGTCGGTAGTACAATGCAATCCGATAGAAAACTTGACGGGAAGCTAGCCCAATCTCTGATGAGTATTCAAGCCGTAAAGTCAGTCGAGATCGGTGGAGGTAAAGACACTGCTTTTACATTCGGTTCGGAAGTTCACGATGATATTGTTTTCTCACAAGGGAAGTTAACTCGTTCAAGTAATAATGCCGGTGGCCTTGAAGGTGGAATGACAAACGGCGAGCCCGTCGTCGTTCGTGTTGCAATGAAACCGATCTCAACGCTTATGCAGCCGCTACCATCTGTTGACCTCGCAACAATGACTCCTGCTGATGCTCACATTGAGCGAAGCGATGTCTGTGCTGTACCAGCACTATCCGTGATTGTAGAGAATGTTGCAGCACTCACAATAGCTGATGCACTCCTTGATACGTTCGGTGGTGATACACTTACCGAACTTCGCGAGAGAATTGACCTGCGGAGGAAAGCCATTTGACCTGGAGGGGACGACATATTTATCTCTGGGGATTACCCGGCTCCGGTAAATCGAGTATCGGTAAAGAGCTTGCACGTCTTCTTAAGAAAAGCGGGTACGGCTTCATTGACCTTGACGAGATGATCGTCGAACGCGCAGAAATGTCTATCGCAGAAATATTTGATTCTGCCGGTGAAGATGTTTTTCGCGAACTTGAAACTCGCTGCCTTACCGAGATAGCACAATTTGCATTCGACCAAAAACCACTTGTTATCGCAACAGGCGGCGGCACGCCGATCCGCGACGTGAACCGTTCGATAATGCGTGGTTCAGGTGTTACCGTCTGGATCGATGTCACGGCCAAACAAGCTACCAAGAATGTGATCCATGGTTTGCTTATGGGTGAAACGCGTCCACTCTTGCGTACAGCAAGCCCGGAAGAACTGCAAGAGCGCATTCGCACCATGCAGAACGATCGTAATAAATTTTACGAAGAGGCAACGCTTCATTTTGTAACGCGCAGCCAAAAGGGAGATGAACGTACACAGGCAGAACTTGCAGAAGAAATGCTAAAGGCATTCGACCAGATGTCGAAGCGAATACTTATGCGTCCGCGCTTTGAAGTCTTTCGTGTTCAGTCTGCATTTGGGGCATATCCGGTTTCTATCGGTAGTGGCATTGCAGCACAAGAGCTTTCATTTGCTTCGCGTGAAAAGAAAACAGGGAAGATAGTCGTTGTTTCAGACGATAATATTACCAAAGAGTACATCCCAAAATATTTTCAGCAAGTAACCAAAGAAGCTCGAAAAGAACTTGATATTATTCATATCTCGATCAAAGCAGGGGAGCAGTCAAAATCATTCGATACCTTACAGGAGATACTCGGGGCATTTTCGCGCATGGGCCTGAAAAGGAAAGAGGATATGATCGTTTCGCTAGGCGGCGGTGTGGTAAGTGATATTACCGGACTTGCAGCAAGTATGTATATGCGCGGTTTACCTGTCATACATATCCCGACCTCTCTCATCGGTCAACTTGATGCTGCACTTGGCGGCAAAACCGGTATTGACTATAACGGGATGAAGAATCTTATTGGGACATTCTACCCGCCGAAACAAGTCATTGTCGATCCGTTATTCTTAAAAACACTTCCCAAAAGAGAACTTCATGCCGGACTTGCCGAAGCGCTAAAATATGGACTCATATCCTCTCCTGAACTTTGGGCATCACTCTCAAAATCAATTCGCAGATTACTTCGTGGGTTTGACCAGGGATACGAAATACTTGTCCGCGATGCCGTCCGTGAGAAGATCAGATTTATTGAGTGGGATGAATTTGAGCGTACAAGCGGAGCCCGTGAACTTCTGAATTTCGGACATTCGTTCGGGCATGCCTTTGAGTCACATAACGGACTTAGCAATCTTCTTCACGGAGAGGCAGTTGCGCTCGGTATGCGTGCAGCATCATACCTATCAATGGAAATGGGGCTCATCACTTCAGAAGTTTGGCGCGAGATCGAGCAGACACTCGGTCGGCTGCCCATTCCTTCCGATGTCGATCTTGATACCGATAAAGTCATACAGCTTATGGGACAGGATAAGAAGCAAAAACGCGGTAATTTCCGCCTTGTCCTTCTATCCGGTATCGGCAAAGCAAATCTTGTAGAGGATGTACCGGAAGCGAAGGTCAGGGAAGCGATCGAATTTGTGGCTGGGATAGTATAGTATTCCTTCGACTTTTCGCCCCGTTTCGTTGTTGTATGCCGATTAGAAATTTTACCTACTCCACTGAATGAAGAATATCATCGCTGATCACGAAAGCGCCAGAAAAGTAGCCATAGAACTCGGCCTTCTCTCCGAAGAATTTGATAAGATTGTTGAGATCCTCGGCGGAAGAGTACCTACATATACCGAACTCGGTATCTACTCTGTGATGTGGAGCGAGCATTGTTCGTATAAGAACAGTATCTCCGAACTCAAGAAACTTCCGAAAAAAGGTAAACACTTACTCGTTGAAGCCGGCGAGGAGAATGCCGGTCTCGTCGATATTGGCAACGGTCTTGGTATCGCCTTCAAGATAGAATCTCATAATCACCCATCTGCGATCGTCCCTTATGAAGGAGCTGCAACTGGTGTAGGTGGTATCCTTCGTGACATCTTTACAATGGGCGCTCGTCCGATAGCTGCACTCAATTCGCTCCGCTTCGGAGCGCTTGATAACGAACGCACGAAGTATATTCTTCGTGGTGTCGTTCATGGTATCTCCGATTATGGTAATTCATTTG
>DATDEW010000458.1:0-4131 GCA_036522935.1 Kapaibacterium sp. (SeqCode) | reverse complement strand
TCATAAAACTCTCCGAAGCGAAGGACTATCTTTGGCATTCGGTAACAGTCAGAGGGAGGGTCACAGCTGTTAACCACCACCAATTCCCAAAGCCCGGACGCACGAGCATCAAGATTGCCGATGACTCGGGCGGACATCTTTATCTTATCTACTTCGCATTTGCCGAATGGATCTCGAAGCAGTATAAGATAGGTGATGAGATAGTCGCTATCGGCTACATGAATATTTTTCGCAACGATCCGCAGATAGTCCATCCGGAATTCGTCGAGAAAGTATCCGATAGCAAACAGCTTCTTGAAGGGCGTATGCTTCCTGTCTACCGGTTCTCTCAAGCATTCAAAGAAGCTCGGCTCTCGCAGATGCAGCTGCGCGCAATGCTTGAGCAGGTCGTCATGACAGATGAGTTCAAGGAAGCGACAAAAGAGGTATTGCCTCCTGAAGTACTTTCGAGCCACAATTTTCCCACGCGCTTCGAAGCAATAAGCACAGCACATAATCCCGAATCACCGGAATCATTACATCACGCTAAAGAGCGATTGAAATATGAAGAGCTGTTCTTCCTTCAGCTTCGCTTTGCAGTCGAGCGGATGAAGATGCATGCACTTGCAAGAAGTGGAATTCGCTTTGATGTTTCATCTCTCGTAGCAGGGATGGGGGAAAAGACTCCGGACTCCGGACTCCGGACTTCAGACTCTCTTATTCAACAAGTGCTTTCTCATCTACCATTCAGCCTCACGAATGCTCAAAAACGAGTCATCGGCGAGATAGCTCGTGATATGTCAAAGAGCGAGCAAACAAAAGCAATTCCGATGAATAGGCTTGTGCAAGGTGATGTAGGGAGCGGAAAGACCATTGTTGCACTCGTTGCAATGCTTACTGCAGTTGAGAACGGTTACCAGGCAGTCCTCATGGCTCCGACGGAAGTCCTTGCAAAGCAGCATCACATTTCGATTTCAAAAATGTTGGAAGGGTTACCGATTGAAGTATCACTACTTGTCGGTAAGCAGCCGAAGAAACAGCGTGAAGAAATATTGCGTGAGCTAAGGGAAGGCATGACGCATATCGTCATCGGCACTCATGCGCTGCTTGAAGAAAGTGTTGAGTTCGATAAACTTGGTATTGTTGTAGCTGATGAGCAGCATAAGTTCGGTGTCGAGCAGCGCAAGACGCTCGTCGCAAAAAATCCGACGTCTCCTCCCGATGTGCTCATCATGACTGCAACGCCTATCCCCCGTACACTTGCAATGACACTTTATCAGGACCTTGATGTCTCGACGATAGATGAATTGCCTGCAGGCCGCAAAGAGATAATAACTCGCATCGTTTTCCCGAAAGAACAGCGTGATCTCTTCCGTCACATGAAGGAAGCAGTAGTTAGTCGTAAGGAGCAGGTCTATATCGTCTATCCGCAATTAGAAAAATCGGAATCGAAAGATGTAAAAACTGCGATAAGTGCGTACGAAGTATTTAAGGAAAAAATATTTCCCGATCTTCGCGTCGGGTTAGTGCATGGCAAACTCAAGAGCGACGAGAAGCAATCAGTCATGTCAGAGTTTCGCGAGCATAAGCTTGATATACTCGTTGCTACGTCTGTCATTGAAGTTGGTATCGATGTTGCGAACGCTACGCTCATGGTTATCGGCAATGCAGAGCGCTTTGGGTTGGCACAGCTTCATCAGCTTCGCGGGCGCGTAGGCCGAGGCGGAAAACAATCAGAATGTATCCTTGTCCCGAGCGATAAACTCTCGCCCGATGCGCAGCTTGCACTTACAAGCGAAGAGATCGAAAAACGAACAGAGGCATTGGAGCGTCTGCGAGTATTAGAAAGCACAACGAACGGATTCGAGATAGCAAAAGCCGACCTTGCGATGCGAGGACCCGGCGACTTCCTCGGCACACAGCAATCAGGTGTACTCAAGCTCAAACTCGCTGACCTCATCTTCGACGAAGACCTCCTCAACGAAGCAACAGCGAACGTAAGTGACCTCTTAAAACATGACCCCCAACTTCGCACCAAAGAACACATGGGAACGAGACAAGAACTGCTCCGTCTCTACCAAGAGAAGGAAAGCTTTTTGGATGTGGGGTGAGAGAAGTTACCAATCGGGGTACTCTTCTTCAAGAATCCGGAAGATCTGTTCTTGAAGAGGGAGTGCATGATTGATTATCGTATTCCAAACTACATTCCAATCAACATTGAAATACGCATGTACAATGAAGTTTCGATTTGAAATAATATCGACCCATGCTATTTCGGGATGAGCAGTTTTGATTTTTTCAGAGAGATTATTTGCTGCTTCCCCTATGGTAACAAGTTTTGTTATTGATGCACTACGGATTAAGTCGCTGGCTATAAACTCCTCTTTAGTGATCGAATCGCAGAACTCGTCAAGTGAACGGGTAGCATCAAGAATGTCCTCAAGCAGGTGAGCGTCAGACCGCATACACTCTCTGTGCTGTAGGAAGGACCATTTTACTAAACTTAGGTTTCAAGCCATTCTTTGAAACGAGATCGACATCTCTGCCGATTAACTGCGACAGTTGATTTTCAAATCGAATCAGCTCGGGGAAGGTGGTTTCAGCTGTAGGTAGGAAATCTACAATGAAATCAATATCGCTTGTATCAGTGAAATCATCACCTAATGCAGAGCCAAAAAGCATCAATTCTTTGACAGAATACTTTCTGCAAAGTTCTGCAATTTGTGCTTCTGGCAGATGTAAATTTGACTTCATGTAAATAGTAACAGTACCAAAAAATGAACGGTTCGTTTAGATACTACTCCTTCACCTTCCGAACCAGCCACAACCCCGCAAGGAAGAATACACCTAAGGATACTATCGCCGGGCGCTGACCGAAGCCGTCGGAGAGGATGCCGAAGGTGAGCGGACCGATGACGGCGCTGGCTTTGCCGCAGAAGCCGTCATAAAAGCCAAAGAACTCTGTTGTGTGCTCTTTCGGTGTGAGGTGTGCCATCATTGAGCGTGATGCCGATTGGCTGGAGCCGAGCGCCAACCCGACAACACCTGCCACGATAAAGAACGATGTCTTATCCTCGCTGAAGAACGCGCCAAGGATCACCAGAAGCCAGATACAGAGTGTTATCATGATGGTACGCTTCGCGCCGCGCTTATCTGCATACCATCCGAAGAGAAGCGAACCGATAACAGCAACGACTTGCACCATCATCAGCAGCATGATAAGGTCTGCCGTCGTGAAGCCGAGCGTGTTCTTTGCATAGCGGCCTGAAAAACCTATGACCGTAAGTATCGCATCGTTATAGAGAAAGAATGCAATAAGAAATATCCAGACGTTTGGGTATTGGCGGATATTGGTAACCGTCTTGCGTACTTGCTTAAATCCGTTCTTGACCAACGTGAAGATAGGATCACTACTTGCTTGACGTTTTGCTTCAGGGACAAAAAGAAAAAGTGGAATTGCAAAGACGGCGAACATTACTGCCGTAACAAGAAATGTCTCTTTGTATTGCTCACTCTCAAGCAGACCCATGTTCACGACTATTGCTGCAAGCGAGCCGAAGTATCCGACTGCAAATCCGTAGCCCGATATTCGTCCATACTTATCAGGTGTTGTTATCTCGGGAAGGAATGCATCATAAAAAACGATACCGCCCTCGAATCCCGCATTCGCAAAGACAAAAAGCAGTATGCCCGCAAGCACCATCCCCGGCACAAGAAAGTATGTACCCGCCGTGCAGGCAACGGCGATGAGCGTAAAAACAAACAGGAATTTCTTCTTCGAGCTTGTTGCATCAGCGATAGCCCCGAGTGCCGGAGCAAGCAGCGCAACAAGAAGCATCGAGCCGCTCATAGCTAAACCCCAATAGAGGTCGCCATGCCCGTCAGTGACAATAAAATTACCGAAGTAAATAGGAAAGACGAACGTCACCATTATCATCGCGAACGATGAGTTGGCAAAGTCGAATAACGTCCATGAAGGTATTTTTAACGTGTGACGAGTCATAGAGTATGTGTCATCCTGAATGTAGCGAAGCGAAATGAAGGATCTGAACTTTCAATTTGTACAGTTTGCATACAAAAGGCACACGTAATAAATGTGATCAGTACCATTCACTGGCTAAGTCTTTCCAATCAGGATTCGACTGTTCAATT
>DATDEW010000457.1:0-5214 GCA_036522935.1 Kapaibacterium sp. (SeqCode) | reverse complement strand
CTTTGCCCGACTCGTTAGTATTTTTATCTACAGTATCCATTTTTTGTATACGCTAAAAAAAACATTTAACATCCGTTTAACACATACAACCACCAAGACTTATACGTCTTCACCGCTCCAGTGATACTGTAGTTTCAGGTAACCTCCTCCAGGTTGTATTCGGATGCCGACAAGGGAGACGGCGAATGAGAATACACAAATATACAACTATTTTTGTCCAAAACCATAGCATTTTCAAAGTTTTTTAAAATATTTTCATTTTTTTTCAAAAAAAATTTGGAAATCGCAAAAATATTTCGTATATTTGCATTTCAAAATACATATACACATATTCGTTTTGTCGTTTTTGTACTAAAAAAAACAGCCATTTCTTTCCATTAATCCTTCTAACATATGGCAAACATTCAATTTAACCCATCATCAACAAAGCCCTCTGTAGTCTCCGTTCTTCGCAGAATCGCTCGTGAGAGAGCAAAAACTGCCAACCATAGAGAAAAGACCGGTAGCAGTACACACGGAAAAATACCTTTTCTTAATGCTCTTTTCTTGAGCAAGTTCATCAGTGAATCCGCCTTTTATGTCGAAGAGCTTGAGCGTCATATCGATGAAGAACTTCTCGATTATTGGCAAACAAGAGATCATGCATTGCGGATACTCACTGAAGTACTCATACAAGAGACAAAAGCAGATACAAAAGAAATATAACGCCGTCACTTATCATTTATTGCATTCCCATGAAACTACCCTCTATCTTCAAACGAAAAGAGACTGCCCACACATCAAAACTCGAAGTCGTGAGCGGTTCACCATCACTCCCCTATCTCATCAACCCTTGGGATGCGCCGCGAATGAATCTCACATTCATCCGCGAGACCGTCTCGGCGGCGATGCATGCACGAAGTGAAGCGATCGGCAAAGCGACGCTCCTTGCCTATGACAACAGACGTTCGGATACGATGAACGAGAAACTCGTCTTGTCGTACTCGCATCCGTTACAAAAGTTGTTACGCGAACCGAATCCGCTTTTCGATCTGCCAGATATGCTTGAACTTGTAAGCCAATGGCTTGATGCAACCGGTAATGCATTGCTGCTGAAAGTCCGCAACCTTCGCGGTGAGCCGAGCGAGTTGTGGCTTCTGCCTGCGCTCAGTTTTACGATAGAAAAAGGAAGTGATGAACTTCCCTCCGAGTATATCTTTCAGCCGCAAGGTGTACGGATATCGGCGCGAGACATTGTTCATATTAAGCGCTCCGATATCCGCACTGCACCATTCTATGGTCACGCGCTGCTTTCGGATATTATTGATACGGCTCGCACCGATACTGCGCTGCGTATGTATCAGCAGCGCTTCTTCGAGAACGATGCCGTGCCGCGTGCTGTGCTCCGCTTCCCACCGGGTACATCACTCACACCAAATCAGATAGAAGAGATACGCCGTGCATGGGACGAGAAATATAAAGGCATTACGAACTCATCGAAGCTTGCCATACTGCCTGATGGCGGTGAAGTACATTCACTATCTGCAAATGTGCGTGAGATAGATTTCACAAAGAGCCGCGAGACAATGAAGCAAGCGATACGCGAAGCGTTCAGAGTACCGAAGATCGTGCTCGGTGATACCGACGATGTGAATCTCTCGAACGCAGAGACAAGCTATGGCGTCTTCATGCGCGATGTCGTTGATTACTCGCTTCGCAAACTTTCGCGTGCTCTCACGCGCCAGCTTGCAACAGAGTTCTCGCCGAGTTACGTGATCGAGCATGAGAACGTAATACCTGAATCCGAAGAGCGGCAACTCAAGAGATTAGAACTACTCAAAGATGCTCTGACTATTGATGAGCAGCGGAAGCTGCTGGGGTTTGGGTAAGAGAAGAGGGGGAGGGGAAAGGTTAAGGGGTAAAGGTTAAAGGTTAAAAATTTTGGCTGTGAACCTTGGTGTACCCTTTGTGCTTTTGTGTTTAATCTCGCAAGTAAATGATGCATTTTTCTTACCCTTTAACCTTTAGCTCTTAACTTTTAACCCTTAACCTTCTTCCTCCGCTCACTTTATCTTATCAATATACTCCGGTTCATGTCCGCAGTACTTGCAGAGGTAAACAAGTAATTCTCTGTCATTGAACTTCGTAATGTCAAATGTGCTTTGAGGAGCGAGAGTGAATCCACCAACAAAGAGACCAACAATTGGTCCAAGGATAAGGGCGACTTGAGCGGGTTTATCTGAATCGGTTAGATATGAAATTGGAAAACTGATAGCTAGACCAGCAGCGGTACCGACAACATAACCACCGACTGTACCCCATGGGTCCATACCACTCAACCCCCAATGCACAATTGACTTGATACTTTTATTGCGAATAATAAATGCTCCGCTTGTATCGTTTGCATGTGGCACACTAAAATCGCCCTGAACAACAACGATCTCTGTATCACGAATCGATAGTATGTAACATCCACTCAAGCTTTCGGCTTGCGTCGAAATAGTAAACGGACCACCTTTCCCTTTGTAGTCCGATCTTGTACCTGCACAGCCGATGCAGGTACTTGCAATGATGAGGATGATGAGGTATTTCATGTACAGAGAGATCACTTTATCCTCTTCAACTCATCGGGTTCGCCGTCGGGGTAGGCGGAGCGGGTACGGATGTACTTTAGGTCGTCTTTGCGGTAGGGGTAGTATCTGCTGCCTTGTTCATCTATATAACATCCGGCATTGCAGCCCAAGATGCCGCCGGCATAGAAGCCGATCGATGCAAGCAGTGTGCTTTCTATTTCATCGCTGCCATGTGCATCTGCAATACCAAAAACTGTACCCATGCCTGCTAATGCGCCGATAAGAAAGCCAAGTATCCCGCCGCCGGCATGATCGTGGTAACCGAACTCTATAAAATCAACTGATGAGGTCGGTATAACAATGTAGTCTTTGCCCGCAGTTGTATCCATAAACCCATAATACTTACGCACAAGAAGCGAAGAATCACGCACAGCAATGAGAGCTCCGTCAAGCAGATTTCCATCCTTCAGGTAATAGTAGGTAGCATCAGGGTTATTCGCCTGCCGAGAGGACCCGCAGCTCAATAGAAATACCAAGAGTAATGAGTACAGTGTGCGTTTCATTTGATCCTCTTCAGTTCGTCGGGTTCTTCGTTAGGATATTGTGACCTGCTTTTTAATGTTACCCAATCTTTTGTACGCCCTAGATAAAGTGTAGTACCCGAGGTGCTAAGGATATAGGCCACTCCGCCTCCAACAAGCACAGCACCAAGACTTACACCTATCAACCGTCCTTGTGAAACATCTGTAGGCAACAAAGAACCAACTACATATGTGAAGGCGCCAAGTATACCGCCTGTTAGCGCAGCGGCTCCGATATCTCCCCGAGGGCGGTACTGAACTGACTTGATCTTATCTATCGGAACAAGTACTATTGAATTATGGGTAGAATCAGTATATGTATGAGACTCTCTTTCTACAATGAGTTCATGCATGCGAACAGAAAGTATTGTACAGGGATATTCTTCACCTGAATTCAATAGCAAATAAGGTGTGCGTTCAGGCGACGAACAACCTATCATGATGAAAACAAAGAGAAAACAAATACAGTGTGTGCGCTTCATTTTATCTTTTTTAGTTCGTTGGGTTCTTCACCTTTGAAGATAGCATGTTTAGCAATTTGTTCTCGATCTTCAGGGATGGCAGGGTCATAGACATAGTGGTTAATCTCATTGACGACGACACCTACAATTGCACCCCCGACCATAGCACCAACTGCCGTGTACAATGCAATTGACTGGTCTTCAGGACCATCTTCGACACCAAATCCGACTCCGGAAGCAGCGTCAGAGAGCACTCCGAATGTCGCTCCTAAAAGAAGTCCTGAGGTAGAAGTGAGTACTATCGTCTTCGATGCACTTACAGGATCATAGATATACTTATCAATGCTTTCGAATGGGTACAGACCTGGTTCTGCATTTGTGATATGATATGCCGGTGGTTTGGATGTATCAACAACAAGTCCGTTCGCACGGACAGAAAGCAGGCGACACTCTATCTCTCTGCCGTCTTTCATCCGAAGCATCTGCTCAGGTCCGCCCTTCGGCGTGCAGCCAATGATAAGTATTGAAAGTAGTAGTAAGATGTGTTTCATTTGATCTTTTTCAGTTCGTCGGGTTCGCCATTTTTGTATACGGCAAGTTGTATGATCTTTTCAAGATGGTCAGGATCATGTGGGTCATAGGTGTGGTTACCTGTTGCGGCAAGGATCCCTGTCGTAGCAGAACCTACAAGGAGGACAATAATTGCGCCCGCAAAACCGGTATAAAGAGACCCCCAACTACTTGGTGGGCCACCCATTTCCCTACCTATAGCAATACCCACTACTACCCCGGAAGTTGTAGCAACGGCTAACGTGCGTGACGAGCTTAGAGTCGAGTGCAAAAAAGCGTCTATCGTATCAAAACCGAACCGGACTATATTTGGCCTGTGGGTCTCATACTCAAGTGAGTCTAATTCCAATATATCAACTATCAAAGCATCAGAACGAACTGATAATAATTGAACAGGTATTTCTTCGTTGTTTATAGTTCGAATGACCTGCTCCGTACCGACAGTCGGCGCACAGCCGATAGCAAAGAGTGAAATGCAAATAAGAAATATGGTGATGCGCTTCATTTGATCTTCTTCAGTTCGTCGGGCTCAGCTTCATAAAATTTAGCGAAGTAGATGAGGTCTTCCCGCTCTGTGCTGTCATTCATGTGAATTATCTTATCTCCAGGGATACTTAAAACGCCTAAAGCTGTACCTAAACCAAGTCCGACAAGTGCACCTTTGCCAATGCTCGGATATGTATATCTACAAATAGTAGGCTCCTTGCATTCAAGTTGACGCGGAAATAACGCCCCAATTACAGCACCTGTAAATAACCCACTGAATGCACCAGCTACAACATACAATACCGGAGATAGTGAAGACTCACGCAATACATGATCAACGTCCTCATTGCGTATCACGATCGGTGCGCCGCCTTTTTCTTGGATGACGATGGATGAGTCACGGACAGAAAGCAGTTCGCTCTCTATCTTCGCACCATCACGCATCGTAAGAGTGACCTGATTGGAAGAACAGCCCCCGAGAAGAAGACCTATGAGTAAGATACAGCCAATACGCATACTGCAAACATACAAAACTAAATGTATGAATACAATACAGATGCATAG
>DATDEW010000456.1:0-2971 GCA_036522935.1 Kapaibacterium sp. (SeqCode) | reverse complement strand
ATGGAATGCTTGGTCTTCATGTGCAGCACGTTCGATAAGTTCGAAGGGATACGGCTCGCCGTTCTTGTTCTTCGCATACTTCATGAGCCAATCGGCATCACTGATAACAGCATCAAGGAACATTGACTGTGTCTCGGCATATGCAACCGATGTCGGTGCAAACTCTTGCGAGAAGCATGGGGCATTCATCAAGATATTCGAAAAGTGCGCTGCATGTCCGCCTTCATGGAAAAGCGTATTGAGCGCCTCAACGCCCGAACCGACTGCATTCGGAATGGCATTGGCTGTAAAGTTGATACGCGCCGGATTCCACTTGCCGTCACGGAAGAAGCCGGGTTCCGGTCCGTGCATAAATCCGTTCTCATGTTTCCCTTTACGATCAATGAGGTCAAGTGTAAGTGTTGCCGAACGGTACTCGATGTTCATCGCAGCGAAAGATTTTACCCAACGTTCGACAGCATACTCAAACGGATGATACGGATCGGTCTCTTCAGCAAGCTTACCGCTACGATAGAACTTGAAATTCCATGGTAGGATCGCATTCTCGCCATGCTCCTTTGCAAAAGCTTCGACTGCTTTTTTATTTGCATCACGTGTGCGACGCTCCAGATCATCGAGCAACTCAAAAAGATACTTCTTCGAGAATCCTTCGGTGCGCTGGACTTTGAACTCATAGTAATCTTCATACCCGCAGGCACGAGCAAGTTCGTTACGCTTCTTGATGACTTCGATAAAACCATTTGCAAGCACGAACGGACCGATGCTATTGAGCCCTTCCCATGCGGCTTTGCGTCGGGCTTCGTCATGGTCGCTCGTGAGCATGTTCGATAGCTCTGTTGAAGTTACTTCAACTTTCTTGCCCGTCGCAGGGTCAATGTAGCCAAGCCCCATGACGCTGCGCTTATATTGAAGTGCGCCTTCCATCTCGATAGCTTCTTTGGCGTAGCGGCGTCCTTCTTCGGATTCAATGACGTTCGCTTCAAAGAATGTAATCCATCCGTTCAATACTATTTCTTCGTCAGCCGTAAATCCGCCTTGCGCTTTGAATGCGCGGAGTTCTTCGAGCTTCTTTGCATCCTGAATAAATGAGGAGAATGTGATCTCTGATTGGCTGAACCGCTTGGAACACTCTTCGGCATTATCCGTCAGTCCCATTTTCGACTCCCAGAAGAGGTCTTCCTTTGTCATGTGGAGTTTAAGGTACTCTTCGTTGAGTTGTCTGCTATATTCGGTAAAAGTCATGATTCGGGTGAACTATATTAGTAATAAGTATGGTATATAACTACTGCCGGAATGTAGTCATTCCGCCCGTTTGTTGCTTTATCTACAACTATGAAGAAGCTGCTGCTCATATTACTTATCTTGGGCGTGATCCCGCTTGCGGGTTGTTACGAGATCGTCTATAGGATCGCGGTTCGCTCCGATCTGAAAGTCGTGATGACCTCTGATGTCCGTCTTGACCCGTCATTTTTCCAAACGGCTTATTCGCGCAAGGGCAATACGGTCAAGGACCCGGAGGCCTTCCGCCAAAAGCTCATAGATGATTTCAAAGACCGGATGAAGCTCTTCGATACGCTCCAACTTGTTGAAGAATCACTCATCAATGTTACAAAGCAGGATTCATGTACACTCGTACATTCTGAACTCATTCTTCCTTCGCTTAAATGCCTGCATACGGTTAACCGCTTGTTCTGGAGTGGGCTTGTGGATAAACCGCGTTCTAATCTCCCTGCCTTCACCGGAGATATTAATATATCGATGAAGGGCGATTCGCTGCCGGTCCTTGAGATAGCCCCTGTATCCGCAAAATACCAATCGGTGTATGGGATCGAGAGTATTGATATCGAGAACGTCGATCTCTATAGTGACCTCTTTAATGATAAGCTCTGTACCTTCTCATTCACTGCCGATAAATTTATTAAGTTTCAAGGGACAAGTGTGATTGAGATAGAGAACGGCGCTCAATGGGAATACCCGGCACTTGACCTCTTATTGCACGGACGTACATCCTTCAAGCCGGTTACGCTATTTATTACTTACCCATACGGCACAATGGTAGTTACGAAAGAAAATCAGCCTTCACCAACAGAGCAGCCCATAGTGGGGGAATAAAATGCATAAATCTTATCGCGTGAAACCATTTGCATTTAATCGGTTTTAGTCATATATTCATACCCTCTCCATTGGCGCATTGAGCGTTTATGGATCTTTGCCTTATCAAGTGAGAAAGAGAATACTATACATATTATTTCTCTTGCTGCCGACCATTGCGTCTGCCCAAACCGCTGATACCTCAGGGGTAATTAATGTATACGCTAAAGTTATAGATATCGATTCCTGCGAGAATACCCTCTTTGTCCAGACTGCAAAGGGCTTTGCCGAAGGTGACCGCATCCTTATCATTCAGATGAAAGGCGCAAAAATTGATACGACAGACTCCCCAAACTTCGGGACTATACTTGATTATGGGTTCAGTGGCAGCTATGAAATAGCACGCATAAAAACGATAAAAGGATTATTCTTCACACTTGAATCTCGGATGGTCAGCCCGTTCGATGTCAAAGGTGCTGTTCAGATAGTTCGAATCCCACAATACAACAATGTAAATATAACCGGGACTGTCAATGCTCGTAAGTGGGATGGCACTGTTGGTGGTGTCGTCATTCTTGAAGCAACAGGCAATGTAAACCTTGCCGCGAATATTGATGTAAGTGCTCAGGGGTTTCGGGGAGGTGATTCATCAGCCAACAATGCACAACCTGATGTCAATAATTTTGCACTACCACTCTTCTTTGGTGAGGGCGGTACAAAAGGCGAAGGTATCGCACATTATGTCATTGATAGAGAAGCAGGTCGCGGACCACAAGCGAATGGCGGCGGTGGCGGTAATTCGCAGAACGCAGGCGGCGGTGGCGGTTCGAACATTGGCATTGGTGGCATCGGTGGTGACCAAATAGATTTCTTCGGACGT
>DATDEW010000455.1:0-4413 GCA_036522935.1 Kapaibacterium sp. (SeqCode) | reverse complement strand
ATGATGGTTATTCTTTAAGGGACAGAGAGTGAACTCTCTGTCCCTTTTTCTTTTTGTATGGAGAGTAAACACTTTACGACAATGCAGAAGGAAATTTCCCTCAATATTGAAACAGCTGAAACAGGCAAAGTATACACATTTCAGGATATCGTACCCGATATCCACCCGTCATGCTTTCTTGCCGGCGGCAGCCATATTATCGGCAATGTAACGCTTGAAGAAAATGTCAGTGTGTGGTTCAATGTTGTTATCCGTGGGGATGTCGAGCGCATCGTGATCAAGAAGAACTCGAATATTCAGGATAACGCGACGATACACGTTACACATTTTAAGAATCCAACGCTCATAGGTGAGAACGTTACCATCGGTCATGGAGCGGTTATTCATGGATGCACCATCGGTGACGGTGCACTTGTCGGAATGAACGCCGTCGTTCTCGATAGAGCGGTAGTCGGAAAGGGCTCGCTTATCGGAGCTGGTTCTGTTGTAACTCCCAATACTATTATTCCTGATGGAGTACTCGCCGCAGGTATTCCGGCAAAGGTTATTCGCCCGTTAACTGAGCGCGATGCAAAGATGGTAGCCCAAGGAGCGGAGAACTATGTGATGTATGTCCAACACTTCCGAGGTGAGCTTGAAGATAAAGATTGGTATGTCGGTGAGTTTGCCGGAGAATAGCAGATGAAAAGTTGCCGAGTCTTAATTATTGTTATCATTTTCATTTTTGCTTCGTCTGCTGCAGCGCAGCCGAAGTATCAGTCTTTGTTGTGGAAGGTAAGTTCAAAAGATGCCGGTAAGCCTTCCTATCTTTATGGCACAATGCACTCGTTCGATAAACGCGTATTCCGATTTACCGATACCGTAGAAAAGTATATCAAAGAAGCAGATGTCTTTGCTTCCGAGATAGAACTGGACTTCAGCAAGTTGGATATGTTTACCAAACTCTTACCGTATATCATGTTCAGCGGTGATACTACGATAAAGACATTGCTGGATTCGGGCAGATATGCGACGCTTGATAAATACTTCGCTGACTCTGTCGGTCTGCCGTTGGCATTCCTCGCTAAGATCAAACCGTTCTATCTGATGGCACTGCTCTCGCAGGGTGAGATGACGCAAGATAGCGGTACATTCCTCGATAGTCATCTTTCAAACAAAGCCAAAGAGTTTGGCAAGGAAGTTACAGGTCTTGAAACAGTTGATGAGCAGCTGCAAGCCGTTAATGGAATACCGCTTCGGGAGCAGATGCACATGCTCGAAGAAGCAATAGACTCACTCTATGTGCCGTCGGTAAGTGATGTCGACGAAATGACAGGTCTTTATGAGCATGCTGATCTTGACGGGCTCTACAACTTTTTCCAAAAAGAAGAGACCTCGGGCGAATTCAATGAATCGCTCATTACGATCCGTAATAAACGCATGGCTGATAGATTTGAAGACTATGTAAAAAAAGGCCGTCGTCTCTTTGCCGCCGTCGGTGCTTTGCATTTGCCCGGAGAGCGCGGTGTGATCGAGCTGCTTCGCGCAAAAGGATTTTCTGTTACACCAATACTACTTACTCACTAACACATAATGCTAAACTGGATATGGATGGGCTTGATAGGCATTGCCGTTTTCGTTGCCGTCGGGCGCGACATCGGCGAGCTATCGAACGATCGCTTCCGAAACGGAGGGCAACTTACGTTCACTGTTGCAGATGCAAAAACGACTAGCCCCGATCATGAGTTACTTACTATTGTAACGACCAAAAGCGAACTCGTTCGTTTTTATGGTGAAGAAGAGATGAAGTCGGTCAAAGAGGATACTCTCTCGCTTCCTATAGAAACAGTTGTAAAAAGCGACGCAGTCGGAAGCTTCGTTGGTACGGCTAATCTCGCGGTAAATGATGGTGCCCCGTCTCTCTGGAAAGATATGTCCGCCGTCCTTGGCGATGGCAAGAAGATCACAGGCAAAGTAAGTTACACGAAAGGTGATTCGCTGACAAAAGGAGTCTTGTCATTTATCCCTGACCCGGTTCGCTTTAGAATTCTGGGTAAGGTTGGTAATGACGGGATCATTAAGATGGCAGAGACATCGGTAACGCTTGCATTAGGACTTATAGGTATCATGGCGTTCTGGCTTGGTATGATGAAGATCGCTGAAGCTGCCGGACTTGTAACGATACTTGCTAAACTTGCAAAGCCACTTATGGTACGTCTCTTCCCGGATGTGCCGCCGGAGCATCCTGCAATGGGAGCAATGCTCTCTAACATGGCTGCAAATTTCCTTGGGTTATCCAATGCCGCAACTCCGCTTGGACTTAAGGCAATGGAAGAGTTGAATAAGCTCAATCCAAATCCGGGTACTGCGACAAATGCAATGTGTACATTCCTGACGATCAATACAAGTGCGATCACACTTGTACCTACGACGGTAATTGCTGTCAGAGCATCGCTTGGTTCGAGTAATCCGACGGATATATTACTGCCGACATTCCTTGCGGCTGTGATAGCACTCACCTGTGCTGTTATCTTTAACAGATCTATTCAACGATTTTTTCCTGTACGATAATGATAGAATACATAAAAGCATTATCTATTCTGGCTGTTCCGGCTCTCATTCTTATCATTCTCGTTTTGGGAGGATTGAAAAAAGTAAAGGTATATGAGCAGTTCGTTGAAGGCGCGAAAGAAGGATTCACAACTTCCGTTCGTATCATTCCATATCTTGTTGCTATGTTATGCGCTATTGGCATGTTCCGTGCAAGCGGCGCAATGGATTTCCTCACCGATATGGTTTCACCGCTAACGAGTTTGATTGGAATGCCGAGCGAAGTATTCCCGATGTCTATTATTCGTAGTCTTTCGGGTTCAGGTTCGCTTGGAATAATGACAGATCTTGCGAAGACGTACGGACCTGATTCGCTAATTGGCCGCATCGCCGCAGTGATAATGGGAAGTAACGAGACGACATTTTATGTGCTCGCTGTGTATTTCGGTTCGGTTGGTATCAATCGTGTTCGTCACGCTCCGTTATCAGGTGTCTTTGCTGACATAGTTAGCGTTATCGTGAGCGTACTCCTTGTTCGAGCAATGTTCGTGTGAGACAAAGACTATCATATGTAGCGTTTCTGATGTTCCTTGCTGTCGGCACATTGTTCGCACAGCAAGAGAATGCAAATAATAAAGACGAAGTGGCTCCTTCGCCCGACCCGAATACGCAGTATAATGGTATCGGAGGGAGCATCGGCTCCTCTATCTTTAAGGGCAAACCGTATCTTATGCTCGGATTCAATCCGCAGTTCGAGTTCGGCAAATGGGGTTTGGGTATTGACGGAGTAGTTCGCATCGGCAGCGACGGCTCACTTCGCAAAGAAGATTTCGATGAGCTCTATGATGTTGCACGTTTCCTGAACTATGTCCGATTCGGAAAACCATGGGATGATATTTATGTGCGAGTCGGTGGGATACGCAACGCAACGTTAGGTCATGGTTCTATCATTGATAATTATTCAAACAACTCATCCTATGATAATCGTCTTATCGGAGCAGCGGCTCGGTTAGATGCCGGGTTTGTTGGTGCGGAAGGATTATTAAGTGATGTTTTTGCCCGTGGATTTTATTCCGTGCGTGGATTTTCACGACCGTTCCATCTCGTACCTGTCTTAGCGGATTCATGGTTCTTTCGAAACTTCGAAGTAGGTGCGACCGGATCATTTGATTTCGATCCTGATGCAGTTCGTATCATACCAAATCACTCACCTTGGGTAGAGCATTATTTGGATACGGTTGACGGAGAAATAACAGACTCTCTTGTTGTCGTGAAGGATTCTGCAAGCATAGCGTCGCCACTGAATATAGTAGGAGCAGATGTTTCGTTCATGGTGTGGCAAGATAGAAATGCCGAAGGGCGCATCTATGCCGACTATGTCAAGATCATAGATTTTAATGAGGGGCTTATTTTAGGAGCACGTGCAAGTTTTTATACGGATACATTCACCTATTGGGACGTACGCCTTGAGAGGCATCTCTTTAAGAACTACTTTCTCCCGAATTACTACAATTCATTTTATGAACGAGATAAGTATAATGATGACGTAAGCTCGCTCGACTATATCACGAAGGCGACGCGACTTAGCGATACGACTTCCGGCGAAGGTAATGGTTCGCGCTTTGGAATATTTGCGAGATTCAACCGCATGGTAGAAGTAGCCGTGAATTATGCTCATCTTGATAATCTGCCTAGAGCAGATCTATTAGAAATTAATCTCACATTCCCGGAAATATGGTGGAAGTTCTTTGGGTCGATCACCTACCAACGCAGGAACATTGACGGCCCGTCGGATTATTTTAAGTTTGACGATAACACACTTGCCGGTGCACGACTGAGCTTTCAGCCGTTCAAGTTTATCGTATTGAGTGCTATTGCTCGTTG
>DATDEW010000454.1:0-5504 GCA_036522935.1 Kapaibacterium sp. (SeqCode) | reverse complement strand
AAATACTTTTTGTACTTTTGCTATAACTTCTGTACCGTGTTCCGCAGTAATAGTAAGATAATAGGAGTCACTCGGAAGTCCATCAATTGATAAAGATGCTATATACGGGACTATCGGCATTGATGCACTAATGCGTTGAGTCTTTTTAAGCAATTCTCTTGAAGTTGGGTCAAGAATTATTGTATTGATCGTTATAGAATCATTATTATTCACTAACGATCCAGGAAGAAAAAGCTCTGTATACAGGTAGAGTGTACCATAATCGCTACCAAATGTATTAGAAGGATTAGCGGTAAAATAGTACCCTGCTTTTTCAAATGGGCTCTCGTTGCGATCTGTTTGTGTCAATTCAGAAGCCAGTAATACTCCACCAAACGTTGGCCGCAATTCAGTCTTTATCGGCACTGAAATCCTTTTTTCTAACTTCTCGGTGTAAGTCTTTCCTGAGCTATCTTGTAAGTTTATTTCAAACTGTATGAGAGCATTCTCCGGATTATCTATTAGAAATGGCACTACATCAACAATATACAGCATTCTCGATTTTTCAACATCTACTTTTGTGCCAGTAAGAGAAAATGGCTTGTTAATAACTCGTGAGACAAGTAGGTTATCACCTTGAAGAATAGTAACCTTTGCATTGATATCAGCTTGCCAACGATTCGCTTCTGTTTCGATGAGTTTAATATCCTTTTGTAAGAAAGAGTAAAATACTTCAACTTTTACTTTCCCTGAATCCCTGTAAAAACATACCACGTCAAGATCGACACCTGCGTATCTGTTCTGCCCGAAACTAGCGGCTGTCGCAAAGGATAGACACAAAAACAATATATATATTGCCTGCTTCATTATCTTCATAACTATACTACACTCAAAAAAAAAGCCCCGTTCCAAGCGGAAGGGGCTTTTTATAACGCTTGGTTAATTAGGGGAATGTTGCTATAATACTGACGGTATGGATCCCACCAAAATTATTTGATGTGTTATATGCATAGTCAATATCTCCAAGAAAATCATCAGACTTAAATTTGTACCCTGCACCTATGCCAAGTCCGAGCTGATCATGATTAAACGCATATCCTGCGCGTAGAGCAACGATGTTATTATAGACATATTCTGCACCGAGGTTGTACCGCTGCGGTCCATCTGTACTTTCTGTAAAGTCAAACGCAACATTTAACTGTTGATCCTGCATTTCACCTTGGAATACATCTGTAGCCAATCCAATCTTAAAGTTAAGTGGTAACGGGAAACCTGAGGTAGCAAGTGTAGCATCAAGTTTTTCGTTTGTAGTATTAAGTCTATCTTGTGTCGCTAAGATAGCTAAGGAATTACCCGAAAATGAACGGTCTGGTCCGAGATTTGTCAATGCAAGCGATATCTTCATTTTGTAGAAATCTGTCTGATAGAGTGAGCCGGCATCAAAACCAACGCCATCTGCAGACATATCAAGAATTGCATTACGAAGATACTTAACAGTTGCACCGAACGAAAATCTCTCGGTCATAGCACCAGCGATAGTCACTCCGAATGACATATCGTTCGCATTGAAATTTCCACGATTTGCATCGTATTCAAGGGTAGTGGCGCGTAGATTTCCATAATCCATAACCACTAAACTAACACCAGCTCGAAATTTTTCACTAAGTGGTACTACGGCACCAATAAAATTGTAGTTGATATTGCCATACCAACTTGTGTATGCAGCACCTGTGCTTATTCCCTTTGTGCGAGCGATACCTGCCGGATTCCAGTAGATAGAGTAGACGTCATTAGCAAGTGCGCTAAATCCACCAGCCATACCTGCAGAACGAGCTCCAGCCCAGACCTTCTGGAATGCTGCACCGCTTCCACCAACATTGTTAAAATCTTCAGCGGTCGTACTTAAGCTGCTTTGTGCATAAGCACCTGCAGACGTAAGTATAAGCATTGCTGAGAGCATGAACTTCTTAGTAAACACGTTGCCTATCATAAATCCTTTGCTTTTCTTGTTGAGACACAACAACAAATTCATTTCAAAAACTGTGTAATATACGCTCCCAACTATACAATTGGGAGGCTATGACAATTATTTTACTGATCGATAACCACCGAGTATTACGGCGAACTTCACTGTCGTTTCACCGATAACTGCATCACCATTTTTCGGGTCTTTTGCTATTACACGAGCAATGAGTACTTGGCTACCAACACGCTGACGTCCTTCAGAAAGGATATTCCATTCTGCGACATTGTAGCGATTCGCAAGCTCGTCGTAGTTATATGTAACATTACCTGATTGATCAACGGTGCTTTCATACCCTTTATGCTCAAGAGTCTTGACAAGGTCACCATCAGGAGTATATATCTCTATCGTTGCACGAGGAGGAAGTCGGGTAAAGAACAGTTTTGAGTTATCCGTCGTAGTTTGTCCAATATGACTTACTATAAATGGATTCGGTACAACTGTTACCTGATCAAGTATCTCCTTCATTGCGTAGAGTGAGGACTTCTTGAAATCTACAGGATCACCAGGAGTGGTCGGTATTTTAAACTCAGCACCCGGGAATGGTAATCCACGAGCAACACCGGTAAACTTCACACGAATCTTATCACCTGGCTTAAAATCAGTAGCGAACTGTCCATCATCGAATGTAGTATCACCTGTAACAGATGAGTTAGAAATACCTGGATAATTCAAGATGATCTCTGCGCCACCTAAGCGAATGCGGTGAACAGTTGCCATATACTTACTACCACTTTGTATGACACCAGGGTAATAGTAGTGGCTTGATGTCGTAGCATCAATTTGCGTTGCTGCCCCATGATTGACTGGATCATCATCTGCAAAATAGAATGCATCAATTGCGAAGAATCCCGGATTAGGGACACGCATTGTATCAGGATCGCTAAATGTAGGGAAAAACAGACCCGGCTGTGTTGGGACTGGTGCGTTATTCGTATAGTAACGATAATCTAACTCAACCTGTGAATCATTATTGTTCATGTCACGAGCAGTCTCTAGCGCGGAGTCACAATGAGTTACGCTTGTAACTGTTACACGTAATGGACGAGGAGTAAAGGTTGTATTAGATGCTTCATCATATACATTCGTTACCGTCTTATATGACAGCGTTGTTGTATCCCATTTTTGAACATTCATATCTTCGGGTTGCCCAAAGCTGATCTCATATTCAACCTCACCAAGTGAACCCAAGTAAGATGGGTTAACTCTCTCAGGTGGGATATTCTCATAGTCAACATCTCCACCGCCTGCAAGGCCGGGAAGTGTACGCTGTGACAAGCGAACGATTCTCTTCTCAGCACCCTGAACAGAAATACTTTGAAGCTTATGAGGAGCTTTTAGTTGTGTAAACTGATAGTCTGTTAGCACCTTAAATGATTGATCGATTCTCTGATACGGTGCAAATAGATTATTTTCGGTCGAAAACGCGCCTGCTACATTCGAGTCTGCATTTTGACCTTCAACTTTCAAAATGAGACCTGTACTGAACGAATAAGGCGTTACAACTGGGGTGTTATTCGGATTCGTGAATTTCTCATATGTTAATTCAAGCGTGTTCTTTGAATTACGAACATCCATGTTCATATCCAACCTAGTTTGATTAAGTATTGTCTGGTTGAAATATGTCCAACGAGGTTGGAAGGTAACCAAAATAGTGTCATTGGCATATAACTCAATGAACTTGCCTGTATCAACAACTTCAATAGCAACCTTGCTCATTCCATTGACCTTAGGATCTTTGGTTTGATCATTTCCACTAAAGCAAGGGGCGATAATAGTGCTAAGCTCATCAGGAAGGTCAGGGAATACCGGCTTTGCAGGGATAACAGTAACGAGATTCTTATCTTTTACGATTGCAGTTGCAATAGGTCCGACACTGTTTACAGAATCAAACTCATCACTTGCAATCAAGTAATAGTAGTATTTAGCGCCATTGATAAGCGGCTCTGTACCTGTTAATGTACCATCATTATTATCATCGCCAATATCAAGGAAAGAGTGCGGTATCTTATTGGCAGTCGTGTTGGTTCTTGTAAGCTTTGTACCAATTACTACACCTTGAGCGTCTTTGACAGTGTCAGTCTTAAAGTTATAGAGAGACCACTTTCCAAGTCTAATTACTGGATTAATACCATCAGGTCGCACATTCGAATCAAGATCACTCCTTGTTGTACGCCACAATTCATATGTATTAAATGCAAGCGTCTTGTTGCTCAACTCATCTTTCGAGTTATCAGCCGTGCTATCCCACTCAAGAAATACCCCCTTATCAAGTGAATGGCCCGTCATGTTTGGCAGATCTGGTGGAATTGGAGTCTTGAAATGCACTACTTTCGACGTAGGTGTTGTAACAGAATCCACCGTAACTGAATCATAGATGGTATAACAACCACCACCGAACACGCTATGTGCAAATGCGATAAGCTTAAAGACAGAGTCAATATTTGACTCACGTGTAGTTGTGCTTACTTGTGCAATGCCGATGCCAACACACGTCTCTACGCTCTTTTTGGGCGGAATCGTGAATGGACCAGTCGAAAACAATAAACGAACGTCAGCGACTATACCACCATCACCATCTTTCGAACCATCGGCAAGGAAGTCATAGCGAAGATCAGAAGTCGGAGGATCATTGGCAATTGTCCATTTTTTAAAGGTTGCCAAGCCGAGCTGTCTGCGGCTATCTTGCAAACCGTACCCTCCAACAGCCAAGCTGTCAGAGATATCAAGAACTACGCCGGATGAATTCGTTACCGGGCTTTGTAAGAATGCAAAGCCAATAACACCATACTCTTTACCTGATTCTTTATCTGATGACTGATACGCCATATTCAAAAGCGTAGGATCATTCTCAAAGCATGTACCTTTGAGGGTTCTCTGCGTACGAGTAAGATCAAGAGGATCAGAACCCACATATTGATTTCTATCATTTGCAGCTGCCCCACCGGTAGTACCAAGATCCGGATCGAAAGCAGGAGCCATGAAGCACTCATAGAGAGTATCCTTTTCCGATGCGTTGGTTATTTTGTGACGAACAAATATCATATCACGATATCTGCCGAAGCTCCAACTATGGATGATCTCAACAATATTCAAATTGAACGGATATCCTGAATTTGGACGGTATTCAGGGTTGTTACTTACATCAACATCACTATAAATGTTTACAATGTCTTCTTGCGATAGCATTGCGGGCTTCGTAGTCTTTGGCTGGCCATCGATCGTCGTAATATCAGTTGACTTTCTTAAGTTAATATCAGAGATATAGTCACCAAAGTAAAAATTCTGCTTCAGCGTCTTGGAAGCAGATGTATCCCATATCGGCCAATTATAATACGGAGGAGGGACAGAACTGCGAACTTGACCATCGTATGTTCCTTCTGTAGCTGTATAGCGTGAACCTACATAAGAAATATACTTTGAATCGGCGGTAGCTAAATCGTTAGCGCCATTGATCTCACCATCAGCATACCAACCTGCTCCTGAGTTAGGGTTATATCCT
>DATDEW010000453.1:0-2947 GCA_036522935.1 Kapaibacterium sp. (SeqCode) | reverse complement strand
CGGAACGATCGGCAGGCCTTCCCGGCAGAAGCATCTCTGCAATTAAATTCATGCCGGGTGATACAGCTACTTATTATGTTGCACTTTCAGGTTATGGCTCAAGTCATGTAATGAAAACAACAAATAAAGGTGTGACATGGTCGAATATCAGTTCAACGCTCCCTGATATTCCGGCAACAGCATTGTTTATCGACCCTCTCCATCCTTCAGAGCTTTATGTTGCAACTGATATAGGAGTGTTCTATTCGCCGAATGATGGTGGTGATTGGATACCATACGGACAAGGCATGCCAAACGTTGCGATCAGTGATATGGCATATCATAAATCAAAAAAGGTCATTCGCGTTGCGACCCATGGTCGGTCGATGTGGGAGGCTCCTCTTGCAAATACGAAGTCCGGTATATCAACACCTTCACTTGCAACCAAGTGGTTCATTGGCGAAAAAGGACAGATCTCTTGGCATGGAATTGCTTTACCTGTGAAGGTTGAAGTGAGCATTAATAATGGTGCGAATTGGATCACAGTTGCTAATGCTGTTAATACTACGAGTTACGAAATTCCGGCGATCACTGCTGCTGCAGGATTTCAAAACACGGACTTTGCTCTTGTTCGAGTATCGAATACATCAGAAACACTCATATCGCAGAACTTCCGTATCATATCGCGCTCGGCAGGTTCGACGTTTGATGTTGTCACCGAACAGCCGCTGTATATGTATGACATTGCGTATGATTCAGATGAGAATGTGCTTTGGGTGACAAATTTTAACACTACTGATACAAAGATATACAAAATAGACCCCGATAATGGAAACATGCTTGGCAATCTTAATCTTGGTTCAGGCAAGACAAGTTTGACAGGTATCAAGTATGATAAGCGTTCAAAAACATTCTATATTCATCAGCGTAATGATGCTCTTGATGCTTCATTTATTTATCAGGTGAATAAAGCCGGTCAAACATTGCATCAATGGACATCGCCGGCTAAGTACGGAACAGGTATTTATCCAAGAGAAGATACGCTCTATCTTGGGGATAGAGATAATAATAAGATATTCAGAGGTGTACTTACTGATCCGAGTAATACATTTGATGATATTTTACTTGAACGTCAGGCTACATTTGGTCCGCGTTGTATTAGCTTTAATCCGGTATCTGGTGAACTGCTTCACACCTGGACAGATTTCCAGGGCACAGATCTCAATGCGCAGCTATATGATAGCTACCTATTACGTCTGAATGCATTTAACGGGCAAGAACTATCTTCATTCTTTGTGCAAGAGGGTGGTAATGCCGGTACGAACGTTCGTGGGTGCGAGTATGACCCGCGCTCGAATGGTGAAAGCGTTTGGGTGACGGTCTTGAATTCGGGTAACTCATCGAAGATCCTAAAGATCACATTGAAAGATGGTCCTGCTGCAAGTGTAAGTGCATCGGCTGACAAGATAGAAATGTCAGTCTATCCGAATCCGACATTTGGTCTGACAAGCATTAACTACTTCCTTGAGAGATCAACCGATGTTCAGCTCACACTTCGTGATATGCTTGGCAGAACCGTTAAAGTACTTCCTCAAGGCATGGTGGGAGAAGGCAAGCGGTATATTTCGTTTGATATGACGGGGCTTGCATCTGGTACATACATCGCAGAGCTATCGCTTGACGGGGTAGTTGCAGGTGTGATAAAGATCATAAAACAATAATTCGTGTACCGACGACCGAGCCGAGAGTTAGTCTTCATCACGGGTGTCCACGGATTCTTGGGGCAGCATGTCGTTCGGATGTTCCTTGATGAGTCGCGTGCTGACCTTGTGCTTTCATCACGTCAGGATAAATTACTGTTTGCCGGTGTAGAGGACGAGGAGCGAATTGCAAGCTACCTGAAGCTTGACCTGACAGATAGGGCTGCTGTTCGTTCAGCGATACAGTCATTGAAGCCGGATGTTATCGTTAATTGTGCTGCATTTGTCGATGTCGATAGGGCAGAGTCGGAGCGTGAGACGGCATGGCGGACAAATACCAGTGCTGTTGAGTATTTGATAGAATCTGCCCGTAAGACAGAGGCGCGTATCATTCATATTTCAACTGACTTTGTCTTTGACGGTACAAAGACACCATATTCCGAGAATGCCGCGCCGAATCCGCTCAACTACTACGGAAGAACAAAGCTAGCCAGCGAGAATGCCTTGCGTTCATCGGGTATTCATCATTGTATCCTTCGTGCGCCGCTTCTCTACGGTCTCGAAGAACTGCATTGGAAAAATATGGCAATGAGAGTCTATGATTCTCTTCAAAAGAAAAAACAGTTCGCTGCCTTCACTGATATTCAGGTAACCCCGACTCTCATTGATGACCTTGCATTTGCTGTGGTACGAGCTACAGAGCTTCGCAAGCATGGTATTTATCATATCGGTGGACCGGAAATGGTGTCGCGGTATGAGTTCGCAGTTCGCATAGCAAAACATTTTCGTCTTGACGAGTCTCTTATCGTGCCGGTTACATCGGAAGGACATGCTGCAGTTCGTCCGAAGAAATCTGCTTTCGTTACTCTCAAAGCCCAGACAGAACTATCCCTGCGTTTAGCCGGAATAGATCAGGGGCTCGAAGTAACCTATCGTAATCTAAAGGACATTGTCTCGCCGTCACGGCAGATCGTTTATTCATAGCTTTTCATTCTTCACTACTATTCTCTGCTTATTTTTGAAGTATGACCTACAACGATTTTCTTAAAGGACTTCCACCCCAAGAAATGTGGGGGGAGCGTATCTATTATACATCTGATTTTTCCTATCCTGAATCTCTCAATGCAGGAGTTGAACTGCTCGATAGAAATATCGAACGCGGATTTGGCGCCCGTCCTGCTATCTACTTCCATGACCAAGTCATAACATACAACCAACTGCTTGAGACAGTAGGGAAGATGTCGAATGCTCTTGCTTCGCTTGGCATA
>DATDEW010000452.1:0-3062 GCA_036522935.1 Kapaibacterium sp. (SeqCode) | reverse complement strand
GAATACTTCATGTGGCAAAAATACGCAAGACTTACAGCAAAACCGCGAAGGTCACGAAGAACACATAGCAATGTCGGTGGAAAATGGATACAGCATAATAAAAAGCCCCGACTCTGTCGGGGCTTTCTAAAAAAGAATTGACCTGTGGTCAATATTGACAAACGGGACGTTTGTCCTACTTCACTATGGTCATCTTACCGACAAGCTTAGTGCTGCCTGACTCTAAGATGTATGTGTAAAGTCCATTCGAGAGGTTTGCTGCAGAGAGATCAACACTGTACTTGCCAGCATCGAGATTCTCATTAACAAGACGTGCAACCTCAACACCGAGTTCGTTACGAACAATGATCGTTACGAAATTGCGCTCTGGTACCTCGAAGTTGATGTTCGTTGTTGAAGCGAACGGATTCGGGTAGTTAGCACTCATGGTGAATGCTGTTGGTGCGCCACCGATGTTCTTGACAGAGATGTTCGAGCCGATCTCAATTGGAGTCGTCATCGTGTACATATCGCTCTGATCAAGTGCTGAATAGATACGGAAGAGAGCTGCAGGAATATGTCCGGCAGGTGTCGTGTAGTCAGTGAACGAAACATCGCCTGTTGCAGTAGTTGCTGGTCCCCAACTTGCACCGTTATCAGTTGATATCTGAATTGTCTTTGTTGCGCCTACTTCATTCTCTTTTGTCCATGAGAATGTTGTTGGCTCACTTGAACCGATCTTGTTATTAACAACACCGGCCATTGTCAAGCTTAAGAACTTACCCGGCTTAGGGGTGACTACCTCTTTATGGATAATGAAGGAAGAGCTAACCGAGAAGATCGTTGTATCATTGCCATCTCTGACTCTTACGACCGCTGGTGTCGTTGCTATATCAGGTACTATCCAACCGCTATATGCAGTTGCATCAGCATTATTAAGCACACCGATGTAATTCCATTTGATACCGCCGTTGGTGGAATAATGGAATTCGAATCTGCCTGATGTATTTGCTTTTGTCCATGTAATAAGAGTAGCTTCACCTGCTTTGACACTATCATTGAGAGCTGGTTTGGTAACAGCAATAACACCCGGTGTCGGGAATTCTGCAGAGAGTGCTTTGATAGCGGCATTTGATACATCCGTGATACGGATCTGTGCGGTTTTGCCGTAATCAGCTTCTGGAAGCGTCCATGCATATGGTGATTGGTTTGTGCTTGCGATAACGGTTGTCCATGTCGCACCACCATCTACCGTGTACTCGATCTTTACACTTGTCGTTGCTCCGGATTTGCTCCAAATGATATTGGTTGGTGTTGCTTTCTTGATAGTATAGCCGGCCTTTGGAAGAACTACCCATACAGCATCAACTGCTTCAGGTCCGAATGCACCAACATATGGTGACTGACCAGCATCATAGATCTCTGTATATTTTACGTTCTTCTTCTCGTCTATATAACTACCCATAACAAACGCTTTTGCTTTGATCTTGTCAGGGTTCCAGTCGCCCTCAATTTTCATTCTGTAATGTCTACGGACAGGCAGAGTCGGGCTTGCAAGCAATGTACCTAAAGTGAACTTGTCGCCCATAACTTTACCCCCTACTTTACGAACTACATTATGATGGATAAATCCTTCAAGTTGTCCTGCAGAGAAGTGCGTTTGGTCTGAAGCAAGGTCATCTTCTGTGAGCACCGCAACAGTTGCATATTCTGCAGTATCTTCTTTCATCATCTTTGTGATGTCAAGCGGTGTAATATCGACATCAAATTCTACATCCTTTGTACCTGCATTGTAGGTAAGATTGACGATACGGAAATCGACAACAGCTGGTTTGTTCATCTCTTTGGGTACCTGTGCTGCTTGAGTATAAACTCCGATTCCCATTGATGCACCCTGACTAAAGCCGCCGGAATAAGCTCTATTTAATAATGCAGTAGGATATCCCCCAATTTGAAAACTAGCAACGAGGGTATCTCCTGCTTCAGTTGCGAATGGTTCTGCATATGCAACAGGTCCGTGCCAAGCGATTGCCACAAAATTATCACCATATTTATGTTCGGTAGAATCCGAATACCATGCACCGGGCGGGCAATACTGGCACCATGTACCGGTGACTTCTTCAAAGACCGCATGGCGGGTATACTGCGCTGATGAGTCACTCGCAGCAAAGAGTAACGACGATAAAGCGAGTATGACAAAAGCCATCCGCTTAAATGTTGTAGAAAGTATCATATTCTAATGTTGATTAGGGTTGACAAAAAACACAAAACTCTTGCATTTATAAGAATGCTGTACGAACCGAGAAGTTACAAACATACAACATTTTTAAGCGATTTCCAAATATGATAGGAAAACACCTAGTGTATAAAGACACTTAAAGTGCCAGAAGGTTGCAAACTATTTAAAAAAATAAGCTCCGGCGGGTGAGAGTTTGCCGGAGCTCCTTTGAGTTGTGTTGTGTCTTAATGATTGGAGTTTGTCCCTATGAAAACCCAATAAAAAAATCTGATGTCTAATAGACGCATACCATTATCGAAAGTTTCACTGATTTTTTTTTATTAACAGTTTGGCAACAAACGACTTCTGGTATACCACATTGAGGGGGAATCTCGGTGTATGCAGATATAAACTGCGGGTTCGGGGTTTTGTTACTCCTTGTTTCGTATTTTTGCAATATATTATTGTTGTTCTGCCCCAAAAGGGTATTCTATTGATATACATTTTTATTACATGAATTTTTCCTATTCTGAAGACCATATTGCTATCCGCGACGCAGCTCGTGATTTTGCAGAGAATGAGATCGCGCCCTCTGCCGTCGAACGTGATAAAACGGGTGAATTTCCGTATGAAATAGTTACCAAGCTCGGCGAGCTTGGCTTCCTTGGAATGATGGTTGACCCCAAATGGGGCGGCTCCGGCTTAGACTGTGTAAGCTACGTTCTGGCAATGGAAGAGGTCTCGAAGGTTGATGCAAGCTGCTCTGTCATCATGTCGGTCAATAACTCGCTCGTCTGCTGGGGTATAGAAACCTACGGTAATGATGAGCAGAAGGCACGAATTCTTACTCCGCTTGCATCCGGTA
>DATDEW010000451.1:0-3293 GCA_036522935.1 Kapaibacterium sp. (SeqCode) | reverse complement strand
TTCAGCCGTAGATCGCCGTGGAGGCGCACAGCACTATTATGATCTCGTGCAAGAAGCACTGCATCAATTGCTGAAAGTACACGATTGATAATAAGCCCGAACAGGAAATAATCAGCTGTCTCGTACTGTGCGTTCATATTCGCTCGCATTTCGGCGTGACGTTGGAACATCGCCGATGTATTCGGATCTGAACTTTGCGCATCACGCCAGCCGTACGTAAACTGAATATATTTAGATATAAGCTCGTAGTACTGTTGGCTCCCTCTCGGAGGAAGACGATGAGACATTGGGATAGGTGAAATATTTGACAGTGCTAGCGTATCTTCAGCTTTATTAATTTGGCTAAAATCATCCGGGTCATTGATGCGATACTCTCGATGGATCTCTTCAAGCAACATATTCAGTGAGTCTGAATATTTTGAAGAGAGCCAATTCGTATCTGCATATGCTTGAAATGCTGCTGTCGAATCATCTCCTTTTGCAAGATAGGTAAAATGTCCGTACCAGAGCACCGCATCAAGTGAAGTAAAGATGATGCCTCGCCATATCTGGTCACCTACATAGTACTCGCCGAGTCCCGGTAGGATCAGTGACAGGCCGGCAGCGAGAACTGGACTTTTGTGGGAAGTTGATACTGACTCGGTTTCTTCATTTTCCAATCCGGGTATTGAAGGTACACTTTCGTGGCTGCTAAAAGAATTTAGAAAATATGTATTATTGACGAATTGACTCCCGCTCCCAGATGTAACGGAAGTAGTGGGTGTAATAAATTGTGCATCGGCTTCCGAGCATAACGCCAAGAAGCCGATGAACGCAACGAAAACAGCAAGAACTCTTGCGAGTCCCGGCTTTTGGAGTACCACTTGGTGTATTACCACTTAATTCCTAAACTAAAACGCAGCGTATTTGCAAGCGGGTGATTTTCCTCGAACGTGCTAAGATAGCTAAAGTCAAAAGTATAGACATCATAGCGAAGTCCGGCACCAAAGGTCATGTACTTTCTATCACCTACACGCTCACCCTCTGCATAATAACCTGCACGAAGTGCAAGAAGCTTATCGTACCAGTACTCAAGACCGGCGGAGAACATAAGTGAACTCATAAGGTCACCTTTCCATGCGGTCACGAGAGATTTCGGAAGGTTGTCGGCTATGCCTGTTACAGAATCACGATAGACAATGAGCTTACCAATATCCACATTGACAGTAAGGTCATTATACTCGTCAACAAGCGGCTTATATCCTACACCAACACGCAAAAGCGTAGGGAGCGGATCTGCTTGTGCAACGTCTACGTACTTCATTTTCGGACCAAGATTAGAAAGTACGAAACCAGCTGTGAAGCGATTAGCAAGCTCTTCTATGTAGGTCGTATCGGGCTTCCACATAGCACTAATATCGAAGCTAACAGAGCGACCGATACCTTTCTGCTGCTCGGCACCGACATTCAATGGTGAGAGCGATGATTGAATATAACGAATACTTCCGCCGAAGCCCCAATCCGGTGCGAGCTTTGTTGCATATCCAATAGCGATAGCATACTCGAACGAATGGAATTCGCCGAGTGGGTCAGGTGACTGCTCGGTCGTATAGATGAACTTACCGAGATTGAGGAATGTGATGCTTGCCGCGATCGTACCGCCGAAATCTTCCTCACTATTCCACTTGAAGGTGGCGAAGTCATAGAAAAGGTCGCTATTGAACTGCGGAAGCCATTGCGTATGAGTCAACCCAACTTCTTTGTCGGTCTGAAACGCAAGTCCCGAAGGATTCCAGAACATAGCATTTGAGTTGTCGGCAATAGACGTACCGCCATCACCCATACCACTTGCACGGGCATCGGGAGCGATAAGCAGAAAGGGCACTGCTGTTGTTATTTGTTGCGCCGAGGATACCTTCGGCAAAGCGCACAGAGCCATGAGCACGGCAAGCGCCACTATGAGTTTTCGTTGCATGAAATATATTCTCCTTATCATAAACTTATTGTCGTTGGACGATAAATACACCACCATACATTGTCTCCAGAGATGTTAATCGTTCACTTACTGAAATTCTATAGACGTATGCAGCATCAGGGACAAATGAACCTGACATGTCGCGAAGATCCCACATCAGCGCAATATCATTTTGCGAAACATTGAGTGCGGACAGTTCTTTGACCTTGCGCCCATCAACAGTGTAAATAGTAATTACAATATCTACCGGACTTTCCGGAGCCGATGGCTGCAAGAATGTGAATGTTGCAGAACTGCGGGCAGGACTTGGCACTACTGCTACGTCATAAAGTTTGTATGGATCCTCATCACTTGCGATATACTCTACGCTTGCAAATGTAGGGTTATTACGAGCATCGAATGCACGAACATTCATTACCCCAGGTCCCTTCGGAAGCTGTGTCTGGTTCTGTGAAGTACCCGAGGAGTAATCATCTTGTGCGGCAGTGTAATTTTCCGCAAAATCAATGACGTTCGATGTCGAATCATTTGCCCAACCAACAAATGAGTGCCCGATACCTGCTGTAGATGTATTAATACCACTGATGTCTTTTACATCAACGATCACTTTAGAGTGGATGGGTACAACGTCCCCCGAACGGAAACGGCGGGAGCCTATATACACCGTAAGATCAGGCCCGTCTGAATCTTCTGCCGCCGATGTATCTACACCATATACTCTTACATTTTTCCCAACACCGACAGCTGAACGGAAATCGTCGCTCGAAGCATACATATGGATCTTCGCCTTGTTCGTATCGAACTTGATATCCTTTGGCACAATGAAACTCGTTGAGAAACGACCATTCTTCACTGTCGCACTGCCACGATAAAGGATCGGTCCCTCTACCATCCAATTGTCAATGCTAGGGCTTGCTTCGGTGTATGTAGAGATCTGTTCAACACGGGTGGGTGCATCAAAGAGTGTTACAGAAGAGGTACCATTAAATGTTGCATCCAACTCATTACCATCACAGGTATTTGAGATATATCCTGATAGGCGAACTACTGAAAGCGATGCAAGCTGCGTCACATTGCCTTTCTCATTGTAGGGGTTGCCATTGATAGAATCTATAACTACATACTGTCTCGGTATAAGCAGGCGCTGTGCCGGGTCACCCAATATAAAGAATTTGTTCGCATTGTACCCGGCTTGACCTTCAAGTCTTCCTGCTGCATAAGCGAAGCCAACATAGTTAGATCCTTGAAGTTCGTCACAAGCAACGTCAAAGAGCTTCTCATAAAACTTGTAAACAAGCTCTTCACCCGGGTACACACTTCTGCTTGTTGCCAAAGAGCC
>DATDEW010000450.1:0-4614 GCA_036522935.1 Kapaibacterium sp. (SeqCode) | reverse complement strand
TTTCTACTATGATCGATAATCCTACGGGCTACGGCAGGATAGTACGTTCAAGTGACGGGAAGCATCTTGAAAAGATCGTTGAAGAGAAGGATGCTGATGACCAGATAAGAAAGATACGAGAGATAAACTCCGGTATCTGTATCATTGATAGCGCAGAGCTTTTCCGTGCCTTAACCGAAGTCACTCCGAATAACAGCCAGAAGGAATACTACCTGACCGATGTCTTTACCATTCTTATAGACCGTCACGGCAAACAGGCAGTAGCACTCGAAGTTGCCCCCGACCCGATCGAGGTAACGGGAGTTAATACAAAGGAGCAGTTGCAAGAGTTGGAAACGGAGTATTTTACAAGACAGAAGAACTGAATCATTTTCTTTTCTTTACGTTTGAATTATAGTATGCGGACAGTCGTCATTATACTTTTTCTTATGATAGGCCTTAACGCCTACGGGCAATTCCGTCCGGGGCTAGGCGTACGCGAAGAAGATCCTCGCAGCGCAAAAACTGCTATGACCGATAACGGCGGCGGCTTCCTTTCGGGGCTCTTTGACCCCACCCGTTTCTCGATGCATCAGACCTACAGCATGTCATTCTCATCATCGGCAGGTGCATCAGTTGGACTCGGCGTATTTACCAATACCTTTAGGTACCGAGCCGCGGATAACTTCTTTATCTCAGCTGACCTCTCGGCAGTCTATTCCCCATATAGCTCACTTGGCGAAGCACATTCAAAAAGTTTAAATGGCATCTACCTGTCGAATGCACGTCTTGATTGGAAGTTAGGAGATCACACTAACCTGCTGATCATCTACAACGGCGGCGCCCCTAATTCCAACATGTTTGGAATGGATTCGTATTACCCCGGACTTTGGTAACCTAAGAACTGCACACGAGTGGCACTGAAGTCATCCCCGAAAAAATCCAAACTCTCTAAGTTCAATTTCCGCAAAATACTATCATGGCTTATCCTTGCCGGTGTAGCTTTTGTAGTTGTGCTTCTGTTATGGCAGTTTGTTAGCCGTATGTGGGTTAAGCCGCCCGTTTCGAGCACGGTCGAGCGAAATGATATGCTTGTCAGAGCAGGAGAGCGTATACAACTTATGGTTATGAACGGCTCCGGGTCAGCAGGCGTAGCAAGAACATTCACGGATTTCTTACGGGCTCGGAAGTTCGATGTGGTCGAAATGACCAATTTTAAGACCCAAGATGTCGCCAATACCTACGTTATCGACCGTGTAAATGACTCCGTATCTGCACAAAAAGTGGCGTATGCGCTCGGAATTAGCTATTCACGGATAATCCTTGAAGTTGATACGAATGCCTTTGTTGATGCCGCTGTTGTCATCGGCAAAGATTTTAAGAATACCAATCCATTGCGATAATTCATGAGCGAAAAAACAACGCGAACAAAGACAGTGAAGAAACCTGCAGCAGCCAAAGCTCCCGCAAAAACGGCAGCGAAGAAAGCTCCTGCGAAGATAAAAGCGACAGCAAAGGCAAAAGCAGCACCGAAAGCCCCTAAAGCTCCGAAAAAAGAGCTTTTACCTGTTGAGCTTACAAGAATGGCGGCACTGGCAGCCGGTCAGCTCGCTATTGAGAAAAAAGCGACGAACGTAAAGCTTCTCGATGTCCGTGAGATAACCTCTATGACAGACTTTTTCATCATTGCTTCGGCTTCGAGCGATATTCAGGTCAAAGCAATTGCCGATTATATCTTAAGTGAAATGCGTGAGAAGCATGGTGTTGCCCCATGGAAAAGTGAGGGCTGGGATACTCGCAAGTGGATCATTGTCGATTACGTTGATTTTGTCGTGCATATCTTCTATGAAGAAGCCAGAGACTTCTATGCTCTCGAAAGACTCTGGGCTGACGCCCCGACGGAAGTTCTAATGGATACTTCCCTTCCGAAAAAGCGTGCTTCAAAAAAGAAAGCCGTCAAAGCGTAAGTGCCGGAGATCGGGAACATACTTGATGTGGCATTACGCTCAAGCGTCGTTTATTGCTTACTTATCGTTGTGTTCCGTTTAGCGGGAAAACGTCATGTTGCTCAACTATCACTCATTGATTTCATTTTGATCCTGCTTGTCTCGAATGCCGTACAAAATGCAATGGTCGGCGAAGATACAACACTTGGCGGAGGCATCGCAGCTGCGCTTACTCTTGTCGCTATCAACGTGATACTTACGAAGCTGACGGTTAATAATAAAGCTATTAATAAAATTGTCGAGGGAGAGCCCAAGTTATTGCTCCGCGACGGAAATATATTAAAGAATGTATTGAGTAAAGAAAATCTTACAATTCAAGAACTTGAAGAGTCAGTCCGCAAAGCCGGTCATACCAGCATCAGCGAAGTGGCACTTGCGATCCTTGAAACCGACGGATCTATATCCATCATAGGTAAAGACAAATTATCCTCTAAAAATTAATTCATGCTTGCAGTAGAACATTTATCCATCCAATTTGGCGGACGGTATCTCTTTCGCGATGTAACCTTTACTATCGGTCCCGGCGAGCGCGTTGGTATTGTTGGTCCCAATGGTGCCGGCAAATCAACTCTCTTCCGTATCATAGCAGGAGTACAGGTGCCAGATGACGGCTCGATCAACCTTCCCAAAAGCTTTTCTATTGGCTATTTGCCTCAAGAGCCAAACCTGAACTATGATGCAGGACGCAACTTGCTTGAAGAAGCATGTGCTGTACGCAAAGACTTGCTTTCGTACAAAGAGAGAATGGATGTATTGCAAGAGAAGATGTCTTCTGACGAAGATCATCACTCTGATGAATACTTCGCAACGATCGAAGAATTCACCGACTTGCAGCATAAGTATGAAACAGCAGGTGGATTTACGATAGAGGCACAGTCAGCACGAATACTTGACGGACTTGGATTCTCTGCCGCTGATATGAGCCGAGATGTGAATGAATTCTCCGGCGGATGGCAGATGCGTCTTGAGCTTGCAAAACTTCTTATCCTGAACCCCGATGTTCTCCTTCTGGATGAACCGACAAACCATCTTGACCTTGAGAGCTTGTTCTGGCTTGAAGATTTTATCAAGGCATATTCCGGTGCCTTGCTTATCATCTCCCATGATAGGTCTTTCCTTAATGCGATCACGACGAGGACTATCGAAGTAACCTTTGACGGCAGATTAGAGTCGTTCGCAGGTAACTACGATTATTACGAAACAACAAAAGCAATGCGCGAGGCACAGCGCGAAGCGCTTGCTGCATCTCTTGATAAACGTCGAAAGGAAATATCGAGCTTCGTTGACAGATTCCGCTATAAGGCATCCAAGGCGCGCCAGGCACAGTCACGCATCAAGATGCTTGAGCGTATGGAACGTGTCGAACTTGCATCCGATGCACCGTCGGTGCATTTCTCATTCCCTGCTTCACAGCAATCAGGACGTACAGTTTTTGAGATAGAGAAAGTCGCAAAGTCATACGACGGAGTTAAGGATATTTTCTCCGGTTGTGAACTCATGATAGAGCGCGGTGACCGAATCGCATTCGTCGGTAAGAACGGACAAGGTAAAACGACACTCGGTAAAATTCTAGTTGGTGAAGAAGAGATAACAGGCGGCACGATCAAGCCCGGGTTTAATGTAACGATCGGTTACTATGCACAGCATCAGGCTGATTCGCTTGACCCCAAGAAGTCGGTCTACGCTACTGTTGAAGAGCTTGCAAAGTCAATGTTTTATCGCGGCGGTACGAACAGTATCAACTACTCCGAAACACAACTACGTACACTGCTTGGCGCTTTCCTCTTTAAGGGCGATGATGTCCATAAGAGAGTAAGTGTATTATCTGGTGGTGAGAAGTCCCGTCTTGCGCTTGCAAAGATGCTTCTTGAGCCCGTCAACACTCTCATCCTCGATGAGCCGACGAACCATCTTGACATGCGTTCAAAAGAGGTCTTGAAGCAGGCAATTCTTGCTTTTGAGGGTACCGTCATTGTCATCAGCCATGATAGAGACTTTCTTGATGACCTTGTAGATAGGATCATCGTCTTTGAAAATGGCACAGTAAAAGAAAATTATAGTCCCCTTGAAGCATATTTAACCGACCTGCATAATCGCGAGTTGGAGGCCCTTAAGAAGAAGCCATCTCAATCATCCGATCCATCAAAAGCAGCTGAAACTCCCGATGAGAAGAAGAATCGTAAGCGCATTGAAGCAGAAAAGCGCAATGCAAAGACAAAAAATGAAAAGCCGCTACGCGACAAGCTCAAGAAGATAGAAGCTGAAATGGCAGTCTCTGAAAAGAGAAAAAAGGAGATCGAGGATGCGATGGCATTCCCTGAATACTATGAGGATGCCGCAAAGGTTAAGCGTGAAGGTTTAGAAATGAATCAGATCACTGCTAGACTGGAATCGCTCTTTGTGGACTGGTCGCAGGTCTCGGAAGAGATCGAGAGGTTATAAAAAAAAGGAGGGCTTAGCCCTCCTTTTTTATTGCTATCTTATTTCATCGATATTGCCATCTTCACGGCTTCACCAAGAAGCGTGTAGGCTTTTTGATACTGCTTATCATTCTCTAGGAGTATTCGAGCACGGACATTATTACTAAAGAGCTGTCTTCCGACCTCACCCTTGATATAATTACGTACCC
>DATDEW010000449.1:0-2596 GCA_036522935.1 Kapaibacterium sp. (SeqCode) | reverse complement strand
GCAAGCGCTTGCACGATACCTTTTACCTCTGCCATAAAGATAGAAGCAGAGATACCTTTGCCTGATACGTCACCTGTAATAACAAGCTGCGAGCCATCCCACAAATTTAAGAAGTCATAGTAATCACCACCGACCTCGTAGGCAGGTATCGAGAGTGCATCGATCTGATATTCAGGATGCTTCGGGATATTCTCTGCCGAAGGAAGCAAGCTCTGCTGCATCACGCGCGCTGCGCGAAGTTCGCCGTCGAACTTCTGCTTCTCGATAGAGTCCGTCAGTAGTCGAGCAGTATCAAATGCAAGCGAAGCGATGTCGCTGAATGCTGTGAGGACGGTCACATCTTCATCATCGAATCCATACTCTTTCTCTTTCGCAACATAGAGTGCACCGCGCATCTGCGCTTTGTGCATGAGTGGTATGGCAAGAAGTGAATGCGGCTTGATACTATCGTATCCTTCAAGATCGGGCAAGAACTCCTTCGAGTTTACCACGATCGCTTGCTGCATCTCGATGAGCCCATTTGAAATACTTACCTCTGCTCCGGAGAATGTATCATTCGATATTGCAAGCGCAGATTCTGCCGAGATCCCGTCATACGAGCGGTACATCTCTTCAGTAACGGATGTACCTATGACAGGCCGCATCGTAAGTTCAAGCCAGGCACAATCGGACTTCGTTGCTTCACGCGCAAGGATCGTTATCTGGTCTGCAAGCTTCGGTATATCGAGCAGAAGGTCGCTTGTTAACACATCGGAGCTAAAACGAGTAAGCTTCGCAAGTGATTGTACTTCTTGCTGACGACGCTCAACAAGTTCTGTGCTTGAGAGTGTAAAGAGAGCATTAAAAAATATCAATCCAAAATACGAACCAAGCCCAAGAAAGAACCCGCCGATAACACTGTGAAGTATGATCGCATAGTTGCGCATGAGGTTATCAGCCGTATCGGTCGAGTACAGGAAGAAGGCTGCAACTGTCAAGAGAAAACCCGTCAGACTGAAGATAATAACCTTATTCTTGGCAGCACTCGAGATATGCGGTATCCAGGGAATACGATACCAAAGAAAAAGTGTGGCAAAGATAATAAGAGAACGAAGCGCGAGTTGAATGATAACATATATCGCTTCGTCATTAGGGAGTATTTGCTTTACGAACAGATAGTTGTAGACACTAAAAAGGATGATCGGTACGAACCACAGAGCAAGTCGCATCTGCACTTCACGCGTATGCTGCCAGAGATAGATCATCTTCACGAACGACCATATCACTAAGCTTGCCCCTGCAAACCATACGGCATTGATCAGACTAATGGAGACGATCGTACTCGGTGACTTAGCTACAGATTCTGCGGTAAGCTGCAATATAAAAAGATTCGGCAAGAAGGCAAAGACACATCCTATTATCAACAGGAATGTGAACCACCGTAACCCTTTGACGGGGACTGTACTTGCCTCGGGTTTGCCGACACGTAGTGAAAGATCTTTATGACGGAAGTACATTGTCGAAAGCGCTCTGCCCCAATAGAAGAGGGCGATCGCCTGTAAGAACGTACGGACCAGATCGAGTGTCGGACCTTGGAGCGTCTTGAGCGAATGGGCGACAAGATCGATGACCAGCAGAATAACGAACGCCAGCAACCCGTAAAAACCTTTGAGAAAGGTTTTTATCCCCCCGCCTCTTATGAAACGGTTATACAGGTGCTCAGCTCGCTGCGATATGTGATCTAATTCTCCGCTCACCAAAAAGCGTTATGGTATGGGTATGTAACGCTTAAACCACAAGATACGGCTCCCCGCAAAGGCATGTTAATTTTGGGTAACAGCTAATTGACCTACCGGATATATTCGGGAAATACTATCATAACGCCGAAGTGCCATCTTTGTAGTCAATTTATAGCTACCTAATTTATAACTCATTTAGTAACAATATGAAAAGTATTTCGAGACTCCTCGTTTTAATGGCTGCCGGGTTCTTTCTCGGTGCCTGCAACGAAGAAACTGTTGATACCCCTAAGGTTGAATTAAAGAACTACTCAGTTACTCCTGCACTTGTCAAAGGATTACCTTCAGGCGTAGAAGTATTCTCTATCATCTCAAGTGATGACAGATTGCCGGAATCACCAAACTTTATCTTCGGTGGTTCTGCAGACGGCGCTGGGCTTCTGAAAAACTCTGATGGTACATTTACATTCATCGTAAATCATGAAGATAACTTTTCAGTTTCGCGTATATCATTCGACAACACATTCAAGCCGGTTAAAGGGGAGTATATTATGAACTCTGACGGTGGTCAATGGCGCCTCTGCTCAGCTACGCTTGCGACACCTGATGAACATGGTTTCGGACCGACGTTCCTCACTTGCGGCGAGAGCGGTGAAGAGTCAATGACTCATGCTGTTAACCCGACCGGTGCACTCAACACATCACAATTGCTCACAGGATTCGGACGTTGGAGCGCTGAAAATGCAATGCCATTACCAAAGAATGCATATTCGGGCAAAACGGTCGTGATCATTGGTGATGATGATAGCGGCATCGGCGGCGGACAGGTAGCAATGTACATGTCAAACACCGTTGGTGATCTTTCAGGCGGAAGTCTT
>DATDEW010000448.1:0-2082 GCA_036522935.1 Kapaibacterium sp. (SeqCode) | reverse complement strand
TTATCTTTGGTGCTCCGCTTGCTAAAATGCTAGGTAAAGGGTTTATTCCGATTCGTAAAAAGGGAAAGCTTCCCTGGCAGACAGTTTCGACATCATATGACCTCGAGTATGGTACAAATGTTTTAGAGATACATGAGGATGCTCTTGCAAAAGGAGAAAAGATACTCATTGTTGATGATGTCCTTGCTACAGGAGGGACTGCCGGTGCTTCAGCACGCCTGATCGAAATGCTGGGCGGAAATGTCGTAGGATTTCTTTTCCTTATCGAATTGACCTTCTTGAAAGGCAGAGCCACCCTTGACGGCCATGCCATTTATCGGCTTATCGAATATTGAGTTTTTTCTCTTCGTACGAAACCGCAGAATATAGGTAGGCGTAGCGTATGTACATCAGTACATAACCATAGTTCACCTACCCATGAAAAACGCCTTGTTCGCGTTTCTGTTTTTTATTATATCTTCACCTTCGTTCGCGAAAGTAGAGGCAATACGTATCTCAAGTAAAGTAACCATCGATGGTAAGCTTGATGAAGATATCTGGAAAGGCCTGCCATTTAATGAACTCTATCAAGAGTCACCCAACGAAGGAGCACCAGCCACACAACGCACCGAAGTATGGATAGCGTATGATGATACAAAGATCTATGTAGCAGCGCGAATGTATGATACTCACCCCGATTCTATCGTTGCTCGGATGACACGGCGTGACGGATGGGCAGAGTCTGATTTCTTTTGGGTTGAGTTCGATCCTTACCACGATAAGCGAACAGGTTATTCATTCGGTATGAGCGCTGCAGGTTCGTTTACCGATGCTACATTCTCTAATGATGAGTGGGAGGATAATACATGGGATGGTATTTGGGATGGGAAAACACAGGTTGATTCATTGGGGTGGACAGCAGAATTTGAAATACCATTCTCGCAACTTCGCTTCCATGACATTGAAGAGCAGATATGGGGTATAAACTTCGCACGTTATTTTTCCAGACGGAAAGAAAGTGACTTTGCTGCATTCAAACCTAAGGATGGCAGTGGTTATGTATCTCGCTTCCCGGAGCTTACAGGCATAAAAGGCATACCAAGTCCGAGCCGAATAGAGTTTATGCCGTATACGACGTTGAAAGAAGAATTCAAGCCGAAAATTGAGGGTGATCCATTCCATACAGGAGCCAAATTCTCCCCCGGGGCAGGGGCTGATATCAAAGCAGGTATTGGCAGAAATCTCAATCTTGATATGACGATCAATCCTGATTTCGGGCAGGTTGAGGTTGACCCCGCTGTCATAAATCTCTCTGATGCGGAGACCATTTTTCAGGAAAAACGGCCATTCTTTATTGAGGGCTCAAGCGTTTTCAGATTTGGTAATGGAGGGGCAAATAACTTTGAGAATTATGACTGGTTCGACCCGATCTTTTTCTACTCACGCCGTATCGGTAGACAGCCGCAAGGAGATATTCCTTCGGTAGACTATTCCGATGCTCCGATAGCAACGACAATACTAGGAGCTGCAAAACTTACCGGCGATCTTGGACACACATTTCCTATCGGTGTAGTCTCTGCAGTAACAAAGCGAGAATATGCGGACATCTCAACATCCGGAACAACAAGCGAAGCAGAAGTTGAGCCACTGACCTATTACAATGTGCTTCGGCTTCGTAAAGAATACGGTGGTGGGTATTCGGCATTGGGCGGGATGGTGACGAATGTCACTCGCTCGTTTAATGACCCCTCGCTTGAAGCACAATTGAATAAGTCTGGTTCTGTTGTTGCACTTGATGGTTGGTCGTTTTTGGATAATAATAGAGAATGGGTTGTAACCGGATGGACGGGCTTAACACATCTGACAGGCTCAACAGATGCTCTCACATCTATCCAACGTAACTCACGTCACTACTTCCAACGTCCTGATGCACAGCATATACATGTTGACACTACTGCAACATCACTCACCGGATATGCGGGAAGACTTTGGCTTAATAAACAAAAAGGAAATGTCACCTTCAATGCTGCGCTAGGATACATCGATCCTAAGTATGACCAGAATGATCTTGGTGTAAGTTTTAAAGGCGATGTAATCAATGCT
>DATDEW010000447.1:0-4795 GCA_036522935.1 Kapaibacterium sp. (SeqCode) | reverse complement strand
CCACCGCTTCGTAATCGTCGTGATGATATTCCGTTTTTAGTTGATTCTATATTGCGTGACATTGTCTCTCGTCATAGCTTGCCGCATATTCCACACATTGAAGGAGAAGCGATAGAGTTTCTTGTTGGGCATGAGTGGCGGGGAAATATCCGCGAACTGCGTAATGTACTTGAACAGCTTTCAATAACATCGTTTAGTCCCTCGCGCGGCGCATTGAGTGGCGAGATCACGAAAGACGATGTGCTCAAAGCTCTCACCGAACATCAAGTATATTTTGATGACGGTCATTCGCATCTATCACCGGTTCATATCCGTCAGAACGAGCAGCAAGATCGTCCCGAACTTGCACTTATCTATAAAGCGCTCATCGAGCTTCGCGGCGATATTGCAGAGATTCGCGAGCATCTGCTTCGGCAGAGTCCTCCTCCGATGCAGCTTGCTCTGCCTGCACCGTCAGAGAACGGTGCTATCAAGAAACTTGAAGACGTTGAGCGGGATACAATACTTACCACCATTGAGCAGTGCAAAGGCAACCGTAAGCTTGCTGCAGAACTACTTGGGATAAGTGATCGTACACTCTATAGGAAATTACAAGAGTATGAAGAGAAGTAATATGAGATATTCTACGGGTTCGATGCTCTTGCTTTGCACTCTTTGTGCAAGTCTCTTCTTTGTAGGATGTTATTCATTCTCAGGTGCAAGCATCCCTGCTCATTTGAAGACAATTGGCATCCCGCTTGCAACAGATAACTCCGGCTTCGGACGCTCGGAAATTCGACAGCTCCTGACCGATCAGCTTCAGCAGAAATTCACTCGAGAAGGTTCACTACAAGTTCGCGATAGAGCAGTATCTGATGCAGTTCTCGAAGTTACGATATCGAGAGTAACCGATGACCCTATTTCAGTCAAAGCAGGCGACGAACTAACGAATAAGCGCGTGACTATCATCGTTGATGCCGTCTATCAGGATAAGAAGATGCAGAAGGTTGTCTGGCAGAGAAGTTTTTCTCAATACTCGGACTACCCTGTCGACCAAAGTCTTGAAGGATTTAATAGAGCAACACTAAGCGCACTCGACAAACTCACAGAAGATCTGATGCTTGGGGTTATTTCTAATTGGTAACCTCTCAAATATGTATCTTGCTCCAATCGGTCTTGAAGATTATCTGATAACCGAAGTAGATACCAAAACCAAGCATAGCAAAACCAGCAACGCGGTCAATGATCGTAAGAGTTTTTGCTTTGAGAGTGGTCTTGCGTTTGTTGAAGTAACGAGTTAAGGTATAGAACCAACCTGCTGTGCCGAGCCCTGCACCAACTGCAAACACCATAGAAGCAGCGAATCCTTCTTCGAGCCAACCTTGTCCTCGTAAGAATGCAGAAATGAAAAGCCACTCGGGAAGCGATGATATGTTCGATGCATAGAGCACAACTCCAAGAGCGAACGATGCCAAGATACTGCCAGCTTTTAAGTGAAGTTTATCAACGCGGTCTTCAGCATGTTTACCGGCTTCGTTTGCTGATGGAGCTGTCGGTTTAGTTTGAAGTGAGCGAATACCAAGAAACACAAGCAACCCGAACCCCACAACTTGAAAGCACAGATTAATAATTGGAGAGCCAAGTAGATAGTTGTTTATCTGTGTCGCTCCGCCGCAATAAATGAGATCCATAATGGCTGCACCTGCACCGACAGCAAAGCCATGCTTTGCGCCGTACTTTATTGTTCGGGTTATTGCGGTTGCATTGACAGGACCGATCGGCATGGAGATACCCCAGCCGGCTATAAAACCAAGGAGAAGTGCTAGTATCATGTATTATGTTACCAATGTAAGTGTACGTTCAAGCTGCGCCAAGTGCTGTTTGTCGTGACCAAGTATTATCTCAACAATGCGATGCGTATCCATTTCTCCATACTTCGGATGGATGCCGACGATGCGGCGTTCGCTTTCGCTCAGTTCATCAATGAGGTCAACCGTTTCTTCTCGTGCCTCGAACCAGTCTTCAAGACCTTTTTGAAAAGGCTTGCTATTGTAGCTGTTCGCCTTTGCTTGTGCATCGGGGTCGATAGGTTCGAAGTTGCGATCAGTAGTAGTGACAAGCATCTTTATGCGTCTCTGCCAAAGATTCTCTACCTCAAGCAGGTGATAGATAACCTCTGTTGCGCTAAACGCTTTCTCGTCCGGCTTTACCGAGCGAAGTGATTCAGGATATGCTTTTGCGAAGTCAACGACTTCGAGAAAAGACTGTTCAAGTTTTGCTAGTTCTTCTGTCATGATTACTCCTCGTCTTCTTGTTGACGTAATTTTTCTAATACACCGAAATCCTCGAGTGTTGTTGTATCACCCTTCACGTTACCCGTCGAAGCAAGCTCACGTAAAAGTCTTCTCATTATTTTCCCGCTTCGTGTTTTCGGGAGCGCATCGGTAAAATGGATATCTTCCGGTTTTGCAAAACTCCCGATCTCTTTTGCGACATGTTCTTTGAGATGTGTTTTGACTTCTTCGTTACCTTGCTCGCCACTCTTGAGTGTAACAAATGCAACGAGCGCCGAGCCTTTTATATCATCAGGACGACCAACGACTGCTGCTTCTGCGACTGAAGGATAGGAAACGAGAGCGCTCTCGACCTCCATTGTCCCGATGCGATGTCCGCTGACATTTATCACGTCGTCAACTCTACCCATGATCCAGAAGTACCCGTCTTTATCCTGACGTGCGCCGTCGCCGGTAAAGTAGTATCCGGGGAATTCAGTGAAGTACTGCTTTTGGAAACGCTCGGGGTCTTTGTAAATACCACGCAGCATCCAGGGCCACGGCTTACGCATGATGAGGAAGCCGCCTTCGTTCGGTTTTACTTTTACACCTTCTTTATTAACGACTTCCGGTTGTATGCCGAAGAACGGTCTTGTTGCAGAGCCGGGTTTAGTAGCGATCGCTCCGGGCACAGGGGCAATCATAATGGCTCCTGTTTCCGTTTGCCACCATGTATCAACGATCGGACACTTACCTCCGCCTACAACTTTATGATACCACATCCACGCTTCAGGATTTATCGGTTCACCTACTGTACCAAGCAAACGAAGTGAGGAGAGATCATGGCGCTTAACAAATTCATCTCCTGCACGAATGAATGCTCTGATAGCTGTCGGTGCTGTATAGAAGATGGAAATCTTACGACGCTCGATGATGTCCCAGAATCTTCCGAAGTCAGGGAAGTTTGGCGCACCTTCGTACATCATGATCGTTGCGCCATTAAGGAGTGGTCCGTAGACAACATAACTATGTCCTGTCACCCAACCGACATCAGCCGTACACCAAAATACATCTTCGTCTTTGATATCGAATATATATTTTGTCGTTAGCTGTGCACCAAGTAAATAACCTCCGGTCGTATGGACGATACCTTTTGGCTTACCTGTTGTGCCTGATGTATACAGGATAAAGAGCGGATGTTCGCTGTCGAGTTTTACGGCTTCATGGTTGGCGCTTGCTTCGTTCATGAGGTCATGCCACCAATAATCTCTTCCTTGCCACATATCTACATTGACACCTGTTCTGCGAAGAACGATAACATGTTCTATCGTTGGACAGCCATTGCCTGCAAGTGCATTGTCAACGTTCTTTTTTAGCTCAACAACTTGCCCTCTGCGGAATGAGCCATCTGCTGTGATGATAGCTTTTGCTTCGGCATCATTGACTCTGTCGCGAATCGCCTCCGAAGAGAACCCTCCGAAGATTACCGAATGCGTTGCACCGATACGTGCACAAGCGAGTACGGCAACAACTATTTCCGGAGTCATCCCCATGTAGATGACAACACGGTCATCTTTTGTGACGCCAAGCTTTGCGAGCATGTTCGCTACTTTGCAGACTTCACGGTGAAGTTGCTGATAGGTCAGTGTGCGTTCGTCACCGAACTCACCTTCGAAGATGATAGCTGCTTTGTTGCGTTTTGCAGAGGTGAGGTGACGATCAAGGCAGTTGTAGCTTGCATTGATCTGCCCGCCGACGAACCACTTCGCGAACGGGGCTTTCCACTCCGATACTTTGCGCCATTTCTTGAACCAATGAAGCTCACCTGCCTGCTTTGCGAAAAACTTATCAGGGCTTTTGATGCTCTCGGCATACAGCTTCTCGTAAGCATCAATTGATGGGATATGCGCTTTCGATGCAAAACCTTTCGCAGGTTTGAAGGTTCGTTTTTCCGTCAGTTGTGATTCAATGTCTATTTGTTTGGCTGCCATGTGATGCTATCTGTCCTCGGGATTTAAGGAATATAAGAGAAAATGACAGATACCGAACACCCTACTGGATGTAAAACTTCCGTCAATTAGCAAAGAAAAGCGGAAGGGAAGCTAAAAAATTTCATATATTTGTACTCGGGTGTTACACACATTTTACTACAAATTTCTTTCTTTTCTATCTAATTGTATATGAAAAAGCTTACATCACTATTTTCTCTTGCGCTCGTTGCGCTCATGCTATGTATATCAAGCAAAGGTTTTGCTCAAGGAACTGATGCAACCCCACCAGCCACTCCAGCTCCATTTAAGCCATTCTTTGGTCTTGGACCGTTCTTTACTGCAGGAGCAGCGGTATTTACCGGAGATGTTCCCGAGGGAACAAAAACAGGTATGCAGTTTGCGTATACAGCGGGAGCGTTGGGCACATTTGAACTTTCTAAAACATTTGGTATTACTCTCGGTCTCGGCTATCAAAGCCGCCCCATTTATTTCCGCAATGAAGAAAGTGCTGAGTTTGGTGAAACCACAGCTAACCTCACGTATATCTCCATT
>DATDEW010000446.1:0-4777 GCA_036522935.1 Kapaibacterium sp. (SeqCode) | reverse complement strand
ATGGCGGCGAGATATTTGTCGGTCGCAACGAAGCCGAAGCAAGAGCTAAGGCAGAAGCGGCAGGATATAAAGGCAATTTGAAGCAAGACGAGGATGTAGTTGATACATGGTTCTCATCGTGGCTCTGGCCCTTCGCGACGTTCGGCTGGCCGAACAATACGAAAGACCTTCAGACATTTTATCCCGGCGCGTTGCTCTCGACGGCACCGGATATCATCTTCTTCTGGGTTGCCAGAATGATAATGGGCGGCATAGAATTCATGAAGGATATGCCGAAGCTCGACGGCTCGCCGCGAACCGAGATGACGGACCTTATCCCGTTCCGCGACGTCTATTTCCACAATATCATCCGCGACCAACAAGGACGCAAGATGAGTAAGTCGCTCGGCAATTCACCCGATCCGATCGATCTCGGCAATAAATATGGTACCGATGCAGTACGTTTCACGCTGCTCTATCTTGCGCCGCTAGGGCAGGATGTAAGATTCGGAGAAGAATCCTGCGAGCAAGGCAGAAACTTTGCGAACAAACTCTACAACGCAACACGCTTTGTGATGATGAAGCGCGATGAGTACCAGTCGAATCATCCCGAGCCAAAGTTTGAGGAGAAGGATACGGAGTATCTCAACACTGTTGCGAATGGGGAATCGGGAATCGGGAATGGGGAGAATACCAAGAACGCAGTACTAAGCACTCAGAACATACCCAAGTCGCTTGCTGATCGCTGGATACTATCACGCGCCAACCGCACAGCACGCGATGCACGCAAGGCATTCGATGATTACCAGATAAACGAAGTAACGAAGATCCTCTACGATTTCATCTGGAAGGATTTCTGCGACTGGTACCTTGAGATAGTGAAGCTGCAGCCGGAGTCAACGCCGCTTGCCGTTGAGATTCTCGAAGGAATACTGCGGATGCTGCATCCGATCATGCCGTTCGTCACCGAAGAACTCTGGCATGGCTTGACAGGCAACCCCGAGACAGTCCTTATCGGCAGAGATGATTACATCACTGCCGACGAAGGGAAGATAGATGATGCGGCAGAAGCAGAGTTTGAATTTGTTCAGCGCATCATAGAAGCCGCACGACTTCTCCGTGCAAACGGTAAGATAGCTCCGAGCAAGTCGGCAGAGTTTGTGATACGACTTAAAGGAAGTTCAGATGTTGCACTTACCGAGTCAGCACGGAACATCATTGAGCGAATCTGCAAAGCAGAGTCACTTGCCATTGAAGCTGATGGCGGGGCAGAGCTATCATCGAATGAGTATTCGGCAGAGCTTCTCGGCGGAAGAGGACAAGTCTTCATGAAGTTGGAGACGTTATCAGCCGAAGACGCTGCCAAAGAAAAAGAACGCATCAAGAAAGAGCTCGAGCGAGTCACAAAGCAGTATGAGTCTCTTCTGGCAAAGCTCTCGGATGAGAACTTCGTTAGCCGCGCTCCGGAGCATATCATTACCAAAGAAAAGGACAAACTCGCCAGCTATAAAACACAGATGGAGAAGCTGGCAGTATAGGAGGCAAGCATGACGCCAAAACAATTTCTTGATTCATTGGAGCCCGAACGCAAGGAGATACTTTCTCCCTTGCGAGATCTTATCCTAAAACATGATAAGAATGTGGAAGAAGTTGTAAGCGGGATGATGGGAAGCTCCTCGCTTGTATATGTCACAAAAGAAGACAGGTTGATGAAGTACTCCCTCTCATCAGGGAAAAGTCACATGTCATTTCACTCAATGGTGATGTACGGCAGTTCGGCACGCTTCGGCGGCTCAGGTCTTCGCGAAGCATATCAGAAGCTGATGCCAAAAGCAAAATTCCAGCAAGGATGTATCAACTTCAAGTCCGCCGAGCAATTCCCCCTTGATGTAGCAAAGAATTTTATCATTGATATGGCAGCCGTAGAATACCCGCCACCCGAATACAAGGACCGAATGATAGCCAACGAGAAGAAACGGCTGGAGGCAGCGAAGAAGAAAGGGAAGTAGGGGTAGTGTGTAAAATTCCAAAGTGATAAAATAATCCAAAATACTTCATTTCTGAATAAAAATGAACCACTTATGGCATGAATATTGTTATACAACCAGTATATGTCTCACTAAGACTTCAGTCTCACGTTCTGTGTGTTTCATAGTGACCTCCTGAAAGCCCCTGCTTAATTGTAGGGGCTTTCAACTTTTTACTGGGTAAGTTCTTAGACGAATCATCTCAAGTTGTTTTTTAAGCGCAGATCGGAGACCTCGCCACTATTCCCTGAACCCTGAGCCCACCCCCCTGACTTTTTCGTATTTTTGCAAAAATAATCTACGCGAAGTGTTTACCCAACAGGAATTACAAGAATTTGAAGCGCTCAAGAAGCGCTACGATAGTCCGCAAGCCATCCTTCTGCCTGTCCTCTGGAAGATACAGGAAAAACAGGGTTGGATAGATGATAAGGCAATGGCTGTCGCTGCCGAGATCTGCGTCTGCGAAAAAAGCCATGTCATGGGCGTTGTCAGCTTCTATACGATGTTCTTCGAGAAGCCGATGGGCAAGCACCACGTTATGGTCTGCACCAACGTAAGCTGTATGCTTCGCGGTGGTGATAAGATATATGATGCGGTCAAAACCCAACTCGGTTGCGGACACATGGAGCGTACCTCAGACGGGACATTCTCGCTTGAAGAAGTTGAGTGCATGGGAGCCTGTGGCGGAGCACCGATGATGGCAGTAGGGGATACCTTCTTTGAGCGCATTAATACCGACGAGGCATTACAAGTCCTCGGGCAGATCAAATCAACAGGGAATGTGCCCACTCCAAAACGCACAGTACAACTACCCGACCTCTCTACAGCTGCTAACGACTAACGACCAGAGACTGAAAATGTCAACTACACCAAAGCTAATCTTGCCCGATATTGCGAATCTCCGCGATATTGACGTCTATGTAAAGAACGGCGGCTATACCGATGCGATGCGTAAAGCATTCGGCATGAAGCCCGATGATGTTATCGAAGAGGTCAAGAAGTCCGGTCTCCGCGGTCGCGGCGGCGCAGCATTCCCGACTGGGCTGAAGTGGACCTTTATGCCGAAAGGCACTGAGCGTAAGAAGTATCTGCTTATCAACGGGGACGAATCCGAACCCGGCTCATTCAAAGACCGCCAGGTCTTCGAGTTTAACCCGCATCAGATGATAGAAGGTATGCTCATTGCAAGTTATGCAATGCAGGTTCGTCATGCCTATGTCTATATCCGAGGCGAATATGCTCACTGGATAAAGATGGTCGAGAAGGCAGTTGCCGATGCATATGCAAAAGGTTTTATCGGCGATAAGATGCTCGAGACCTATAAACCGACGGGCGAGGGTGTACCATACAAAGTTGATATCACAGTTCATAAAGGAGCCGGAGCATACATCGTTGGCGAAGAGTCAGCACTGATGAATTCGCTCGAAGGACAACGCGGCTACCCAAGAGTGAAACCGCCATTCCCGGCAAACTATGGTCTGTGGGGACAACCAACCACGATCAATAATGTTGAGACGATCGCGAACATCCCTGCCATCATGAACATCGGTGCGGAAGCTTTTTCACAGATTGGCGAACCAAAACATCCCGGCACGCTTCTTCTCGGTGTTAGCGGTCATGTAAATAATCCCGGTGTCTTCGAGGTACCAAGCGGTACGCTGCTTACGGATATGATCTATAAGTACGCTGGAGGAGTCACGGGAGATAAGAAGATCAAGATGGTCATCCCCGGCGGTTCATCTATGCCTCCACTTCGTGGTGACGGGCTTGAAGGCATTAAGATGGATGCTGAAAGCTTGAAAGCAGCAGGCTCATCTATCGGTACCGGTGGTATTATGGTCATGGATGAAGATACGGATATCCCAAAAGTACTTGAGCGTATCTCGAAGTTCTATTGGCATGAGTCATGCGGTCAGTGCACACCATGCCGCGAAGGTACGGGCTGGCTAGTGAAGATACTTAAGCGTGTCAATAAAGGTGAAGCATCGAAGGCAGATATTGCACTACTTGAAGATGTGGCAAAGAACATCGAGGGCAGAACGATCTGTGCTCTCGGCGAAGCTGCGGCTTGGCCGGTGAAATTTACCGTCCAGCGTTTCCCCGAAGAATTTGCAAAGAAGGTGTCGGAGACTCGTCCGAAACTCACCCCGAATCAGGTTCATAGCTTACGAGACGGCGGGCTTGAACCGGTACAAATAAATGTGCCGATGGTTGAGAGGCATTAAATAAACAAGGCGAGATAATTCTCGCCTTGTTTATTTCAACAATTTTGAGATCTTAGCAATCGTAGATATAGACTACGGGTGCGATCTCTTCGAGGAGTTCTTTCCCATCATACCGATTGATATCGGCTAAGAACGCAAAGCCGACGACGGTACCTCCGAGCATCTCTACAAGCTGTGTAGTTGCTTTGGCAGTAATACCTGTTGCAAGTAGATCATCAACGATCAGTACACGGTCGCCTTTTTCTACAGCATCCTTGAGCATCTCAATTCTATCAGTACCCATCTCAAGAGAGTAGTCAATACCGACAACATCCAGCGGATGTGCACTCGTACGCTTTTTTGCAGTTGCCATTCCGACTCCATGCTTCATTGCAAGCGGTCCGGCAAAAAGGAAGCCGCGTGACTCAATACCGACGATAACATCAGGCTTCAGATCAGCTGTTTTTTCATAAAGCATCTCGCACGCATGTTCAAATGCGACGATGTTATGTAATAAAGGTGAAATGTCACGATATACATGCCCGACAGAAGGGAAATCAGGTATAT
>DATDEW010000445.1:0-3670 GCA_036522935.1 Kapaibacterium sp. (SeqCode) | reverse complement strand
TGAGACTGTATCATAGTCGCCAAGTTCTAAGCCAGCAAAAGAATACTGATTCGAGCTAATTCTCTGATATCCACCTTTTTTGCTTCCTACAAAACTGAAGCTAACTTGATAGAGGGCATTACTATCACCCGGTGCATACCGGTAGAAGGTTTGTTGACTCCCGATAACAGTGTCAGTTCTAATATATACGCCATTTGCTCTCCCATTTGAATCACGTCCTACAAACTGTACTCCGCTTTTATATGCTTTGTTTGGGTCTTTGCCGGCTGAACTAATGATTGATTTATCTTCATCGGACAACGTAATGTTTTTAGGTGCATCCTGATTATCGCCTTCACGGAGATAAATACCTCGCACTCCGAACTGGTCATTGCCAGCGACACCGCCTAGAGAGCTACTAATGAGACTTCTGCTGTATTTTTCGTCGGTATATTGAAAGTCGACGGTAATACGAGACACATTGGTAATGATCCGCCTTGGTTGAAATCGAATTTCAGAAGTAGAATAATCAATGATATAATCATTCTGCTCACCGCGCTCTTGAAGTATACCATCAATATACACTTGCTCGGTACCGGCAATGATAATGATATTTCGTTCACCACCGGGAGCATACAGACGATACGGTCCTTGAAATCCATTTTCCCCCTGAAAATAGTTTGAATAATATTTACCACGGGTAGTAGCAATTCCAACCTGTCCAAAGAGTGAATTAGATTCGGCTGCGACATTTGCTCCGAGCACTTTACGATCGATGTTGGCATAAACCGGAATCGAGAAGAAGGTTGACGCTGAATTATAGACAGGTACTGAACTCGACATGTACATATCGCCGAGAGATACTCGTATCGAATTCAGATAATCAAAGTTAATGAATATCCTGTCAAGATCGCGTAATAACTGAGTATTTCCTTCAGGTTGAATGACGCTCGATTCTTCAGAAAGAGCTCCTTGAAACGATAGCGATCTATCGACATTACCGTTAAAGGTCAAATTAAAACTGCTTTGTGTGGTGACATCCTGATTTGAACCGACTGTAATGCCGCGTGTAAATCCTCCGCTATTATTAATAGTTATCGAGCTTTCAGATGCGGTAGATTCTATTGTAGGTACTTGATATCTATTTTGCTTTACCACTGATCTATTCGTATCGGCTTCTAAGAGCATCGAGTTAGAATATTCTTTTCGAAGCCGGATGGGGACAGCTGAGTAGAGTATGTTGAGTGTATACGACACAGTAGAAGTATCCGAGCCGTTTAAGAAGAGAAGGTCTTTCGCGGCTGTGGTTAATCGTATTGTATTGCTTTTAATATCAAATTGATAGTCTTTGCCTAATGTCAGTGGCACCGACGAATCAACAAGAACCTTCACCGATGACGCTATGATAAAATCCTGACCAAGCCAAATGCTATCACCGCTTGTTGCTGTAATCGGTACCTTCATGCTACGCAACCCAGTAGTCTGTGCTATCGAAGCACAACTAATTAGCAGTAGGATGAATATCGCAGCATATTTCACAGGTTAGTAACAATTCAAGCTAAGTACTATACTTCCTGAGATAGGTCAAAAATCAAGCTACTTTGCACCTTCAGCCACTATGACAAACTCTCCCTTAAAAGGATGCTCGGCAAAATATTCCTTTGCTTCGGAAGTTACCATCCGGTATATCTTCTCATTATGCTGAGTAAGATTCGTACAAATTGCAAGCTCTCGGTTCTTACCAAGCCCGTCGTTGAGGTCATCAAGAAGATTCGGTAAGCGGTACGGTGCTTCGAGAAATACCAGTGTTGAGCGTTCTCTGGCATATCTCTTGACTTCGCTTCGCCTTGCTGCTTTATCGCGTGATAAAAATCCGACAAAGATAAACGAACTAAGATCAAATCCACAGACAGTCAGCGCGGCAAGGATGCTCGACGCTCCCGGAACAGCCGTCATGCTGATGCCACGATTGACGCATTCTTTGACAAGCCGTCCGCCGGGGTCTGCAATCACAGGAGTACCGGCATCGGAAATGAGAGCTACGTTCTTACCGCTCTCAAGATATTCAATGATCTCCGAAGTCAGCTCTTTCTGGGTATGCTCATTGTAAAGGATATACTCCTTGGTGATATTCAAATGCTTTAAGAGGGCATTGGTAGGCTTCCGTTCTTCGGCGAGAAGGATATCACATTCAGTAATAATACGGATAGCTCTTAACGTGATGTCATCAGGATGACCGATAGGTGTCGAGACCAAGTAGAGTATTCCGTACATTAAACTTCAGATTTTGAAATAAGCGACCGCTGATATTCCCGAACAAATTGTAAAATGATGCCTGCCGTCGGGACAGCGATCAGCATCCCGATAAAGCCAAGGAAATAGCCGAAGAGAAGTATCGAAAGTATCAGGACTAACGGCGGTATCCCGACACTTCTGCCGACAAGACGGGGAGCGATACCATAGACCTCAATAACATGAAGTATGATAATAAGCACCGGTCCCATCAGGACATTCCAAACCGTGATCGGAAGCGATACAAGGATAACCGTCTCGACGATAACGACGCTCATGATCAAACCGATGAACGGTATCAGGTCGAGGAATGCAATACAAACTGCTAAGAGTCCTGCATACGGCACGCCGAGTATCGAGAATGAGATGCCGGCTAACGTACCTATAATGATCGCAACGGTTGATTGACCTTTGATATACGCATAGAATACTATATCGATATTGCGGAATACCTGAAGCCAACGTGGTCTTTCATTGACGGGAATAAGCCGCGTAATGAACGAGGTCAGCGATTCCCAATCAAGAAGGAAGTAGAAGAATGCTATCGGGATAATAATAAGATTTAGTAGCTGACTAAGGATGCCGGGCACCCAGCCGACAACTTCATAGAGCATCAGAGGTGCCTGCGTGAATAGCTCCTTGAGCTTCGGCAGTATCTGATGCGTCATATACTCATCAACATACTTTTCGGGAATGCCCATATTGACAAACAGGTCATGCAGCCCGCGCTCATCAAGAGTTATCGTAGATGATTCTACAAATCCTTTAAGATTAGATAAAAGAGACTGGAATTGAGTAACAACTACCGGTGCCAAGAGCCAGATAGCGGTCGTCACAAGAGCTACAAATGTCCCCGATACGATGAGCGAACTCCAGACGCGCTTCATGCCTTTCTTTTCAAGGTAGAGAACTACCGGATTAAACACATAGGCAAGGACGAAGCCCATGATGAATGGTAAGAGGATATGTGCTGTCTCGACGAAGAACCACAGGGCGAAGATAACTCCAGCTGTAAGGAGTATCACCTTTCCCGCGCGATAGGTGCGGAAAGGGAAGACCAGCAGCGTCAGAACAAGCACCAGGACGAATGGTGAAAGCAAGGGGCTTACAACATAGGTCAGCGCTGCCAGAGCTATCGCTCCGAGCGTTATCGCTACGGCGTCATATCGTTTTGGATCCTGATCGTTCATCTTTGGAAAGAAACAACACCAAAATTACACAATATCACTCGTATAAATGCAAAACGGTAAGATTTTCATCTTACCGCATTTGGAAAATTGGAAATGAGCTCTATTACCGAACTGCGTAATTTGCCGGTAAAAGTCTATCTTGTATGCCAACCTGCGTCTTCAGACTTGTTGACATCTCGGTAGCGATATCCTCACTGACGATCTCCATC
>DATDEW010000444.1:0-3780 GCA_036522935.1 Kapaibacterium sp. (SeqCode) | reverse complement strand
ATAGGAATAGTATCCGTTATAGACCGGCATGATCTTATATGTACTCCGCGATGGTGTACCTTCAACATAGACAAGTTCGAGGGTGTAGAGTGACCCTTGCGACCAGCCATCATAGAACGAGCGAAGTTCGACAGAGTCTTTCAAGAGAGAAGAGAAGTCTGTTACATCCATTTCCCATGTACGCGTCCAATTTTTCGGGAAGCCCTTACCATAGGGAGTGATGAATCGTGTTAGTTCATACGGCTCGATAACTTCAAATACAAAATATGCTTTCTTTTTCGTAGTGATAAGCGTTTGGTCGCCTTCTATCCAAAGTGAATCTGTTTTCTTTCCTGTATTATCATAGATATAATTCCAGTAGCGTGCTCTCCACTTATGAGTGGAGTCCGTTGCTTTGAACGCATAATTCGGATCGTTATAGTAACGGATCAGGTACGGTGTGTTCGCAAGTGTATCAACTTTTTTCTTTGTCGTATTCCATGAGTGCGTATAGGTTGTGTCGTTGGCGACGCGGATGCTATCGACTGTTCCGCCGTCAACGGTAAAGCTTGGTGCATCCTGCAATGAGGAGTCAAGTATCCCTGTATGCTTGCGGAGCACAACGCCTGTGGTGTAATCCCATTCGCCGCAGCCACCAGTCGGGCAGGTAAGCGTATAGCGCAAGATTATCTTCTCATAGGTCTTGGAGCCGTCCGGGCACTTCACCCACCGGTCCTGATAGCCATTCCAGCTCCAGAGGTATTTATCCATCACGACTACTCGCGTGGTATCGCCTGTTGCGGCGAGAGCGGAAGAAATAGCCAAAAGAGCAGTAAAAAGGGCAAGAATTTTTGTTTTCATAGGATACTGATTACGAACGGAAAATCTACATTTTTACAGGGATAATGGTTCGCCGGAGATCTTTTTGAAACAAACGGAACCAATGGCGCGTAATTTCACTTTATATTTCAAAGTACTTTATTAAACACATACTTTTATGACAACTACATCAGCACAAGACGAACTTTCCTATATCCGAAAGGTGATGGCTGATAGTCGCGCAGCAGTAGCCGATGACGGCAAACCTTCGATACTCTGGGGTATCCTCGTCGCACTCGGGATGCTCTATAACTATTACGAGGTCGTTACCGACACACCTAGTATATCCGGGTGGGTGTGGCTCTCACTCTCGACGCTCGGATGGATATACATGATATGGTACGTGAAGGTGAAAAAGAAAAGCGACAAGGTCCAGACCTATGCCGGACGTGTCACGGGAGCAGTCTGGGGAGCTGTCGGGATAACGATAGCGCTTTTTGTCACGACGACGATCCTAAGTCAATCAATGGATACACCATTTGTATTGCACCCAGTCTACATTTGCGCTGTTACAGCGATGCTTTTAGGAATAGGATATTTTGTCAGCGGCATACTCTATGAGATACCGTGGTTGAAGTATGTCGGTATCGGCTGGTGGGCAGGATCTGTGTACTTCATGTTCTTCCCCGGCAGAGAGATGCTCCTGGTCTATGCGCTGATGATGATCGCATTGCAGGTCGTACCGGGTATCATGCTTTTACGCAAATATAAACAAGCACAAGCATAACGTGAAGGATTTCGATTATCAGCAAATTGACGATGTGATCCACTCGCGGATACGGCTTGCTATTATGGCTGTGCTTGCGACGGTGGAAGAAGCGGAGTTCACCTTCTTACGCGAGAAGGTCGGAGCGACCGACGGCAATTTGAGCGTACACTTAAAAAAGCTCGAAGATGCAAAATACATCAACGTCAAGAAAAGTTTTGTTAGCCGAAAGCCCGTAACGCATTACAAGCTATCGGCAGCCGGACGCAAGGCATTCGAGGACTATATCAACAGTCTCGAAAAGCTGATAAAACCGTAACAACTATTTTTTTACACATTAACTTTGTTTTTCAAAGTACTTTAACAACAAATCAACGCAACAATGAAAACACTACTTACACAATTCATCTCGGCAGCTGTCATTTCAGCTGCATTCAGTTTTCTTGCTTCATGCACCGAGTCACCGAGCGAACCCGTTGACGCAACACCGAAGCCGGGATCAACCTACACGTTCTCTGTGTATGAGACAGATCTTGATGGCAACATCGATCCGGACTCGCGCATAACAATCACTGATTCACTCATTACAACGAGCCTCTCCTTCTTCGGCTCGGAGGATGTTCATCAGATACGCACAAAGGGCGAGTACGGATATTTTAAAGCATTTGGTAACAGCTCTTTCGAGATGTATCAAGATAGCATTGTCATTATGGATGGCTTGGTCGTACCGCAGATGTGGATGCATTACAATGGGACAAGTATGCTTGACACCATCCATGTTGATTCGGTAAGGTCGGTCTTCAACGGATACCCAGGCACGATGACGGTTACAGTTTCGACAGCAGGCAAAGGCAACTCAACATACACACCTACAGGAGGGAAAGCTCTTTCAACGGTAGAAGTAGAAGATAACTTCATCGTCGTAGTACGTATTGATGGTGTAGGAGAAGTGAGCACGACAACGATCACAACAAAGCTTTCGTATTCTCCCGAGTTGGAGTACATCGCTCGCGAAGAGGTCATCTCGAATAGCGACTCCCCATTCAGCCCTATCCCGAATGGAAAGTCGGTCAGGGAGCTATTATCATACTCGCTAAAATAACTTTATACTTTCTTCGGGACGTAAGAAGGCAGCGTCGCTGCCTTCTTTAATTTACAGCAACTCCTGAAGTGAGTGTACCGCGTTCCCCTATCTGCTGGCGCCACATAGCGAAGTAGAGACCTTTCTCGTTTAAGAGGTCCTGATGTTTGCCTGACTCGACGATCTCACCACGCTCTAAGACAAATATCTTATCAGCATGCATGACCGTTGAGAGACGATGCGCGATGAGGATCGTTATCTGATCACCAAGCGCCGATACTTCGCGTATCGTTTTGGTTATCTCTTCTTCGGTGAGTGAGTCAAGTGCGCTCGTTGCTTCATCGAAGACAAGAACCTGTGGCTTACGCAAGAGTGCGCGGGCTATTGAGAGACGCTGCTTCTCACCGCCTGATACTTTCACTCCGCCTTCACCGATGACGGTATCAAGTCCGTTCGATGCGCGGGCAAGGAGCGTATCGCATGCAGCGCGCTTCAAGACATCCATACATTCATCATCTGTTGCACCCGGACGAACAAAGAGAAGGTTCTCTCTGATAGAACCGCTAAAGAGCTGTGTATCCTGCGTGACGAAGCCGATGCGTTCGCGAAGCTGATCGAGATCGATATCCGTACTTGAGGTATCATTATAGAGTATCGTGCCTGTTTGCGGTTGGTAGAGACCAACAAGAAGCTTGACAAGCGTAGTCTTCCCCGAACCAGAGGGACCGACAAAGGCAACGGTCTCACCTTTTTGCACACCAAATGAAATACTCGAAAGTGCTTTCGTGCTTGCAGACTGATGCTGGAAGCTTACACTGCGAAATGCGAGGTGTTCGATGCGGCTGATGCTGACAGGGTTTGCCGGCTTTGCTTCAGGCGGGGTATTCATGATGTCGGAGAAGTTCTTGAGCGATACTTCCGTCTCACGATAGGTATTAATGAACGTACCAAGCTCCTGCAGCGGACCAAAGATGAAGAACGAATATACGTAGAGAGTAAAATACTGTCCGAATGTTATCTCTTGTTTGAAGATAAGATAGAGCATCAGGAATGTGATGCTTGTACGAAGGAAGTTAATGGTCGTGCCTTGAATGAAGGAGAGACTGCGCACGTACTTCACTTTCTTGAGTTCAAG